>NZ_BORF01000014.1:0-131896 GCF_018333035.1 Bacillus sp. J41TS8 | reverse complement strand
TGAAGAATTTCTTGTGTAGAACATTAGAATGACACCGTCCTTTTCAATCCTTTTCTTTATTATAAAATGAAAAAATGGATAATTTAAGGAAAAAAATAAGACTGTCGAGATTTTCTCGACAGCCTGACGCTATTTTTATAGCGTTTCTTTATTTGCAAAGAAAGGTTTGATAGATCATGAATGAACAACCACCTGAGAACTCAAGTATGTTTAAACAGCCAAAAGCGGTCTGGGCCGTGGCCTTTGCTTGCGTGATCTCGTTTATGGGGATCGGGCTTGTCGATCCGATTCTGCCGGCGATTGCGCGGCAGCTGCATGCTTCCCCCAGCCAAGTTTCGCTTTTATTTACAAGCTATCTGCTAGTCACAGGTTTCGCCATGCTTTTATCAGGCGCCGTATCGAGCCGGATTGGGGCAAAGCTGACGTTAATCAGCGGCTTGATCCTGATCATCGTTTTTGCAGGCTTGGGCGGGCTTTCGCATTCCATTTCTCAGCTCGTCGGCTTTCGCGGCGGCTGGGGACTCGGAAACGCCATGTTTATCTCAACTGCGCTTGCCGTCATTGTCAGCGTGGCATCTGGCGGAAGCGCAAAAGCCATTATTTTGTATGAGGCGGCTTTGGGATTGGGCATTTCGGTTGGACCGCTTGCCGGTGGAGAGCTTGGCACAATATCGTGGAGAGCGCCGTTTTTCGGCGTATCGGTTTTAATGGCGGCCGCTCTTTTGGCCATCTTTTTTCTTTTGCCGCCTGTCCAAAAGCCGCGGAAGAAAATTTCCGTCAGCGCGCCGATCAAAGCGCTTCGTTATAAAGGGCTATTGACGCTTTCAGGCGCCGCATTCTTATATAACTTCGGTTTCTTCACCCTGCTTGCATATTCGCCGTTTGTTCTTGACTTAAATGAACGGGGCCTCGGCTACGTCTTTTTCGGCTGGGGGCTGTTTCTTGCGATCACTTCCGTTTTCATCGCTCCGGCCGTACAGCGGATCTTTGGAACCGTCCGCTCGCTGATCTTTCTGTTTTTGCTGTTTGCAGCTGATTTGCTCGCGATCGGGATTTGGACGGAGCACATGGCGCTCGTCATCGGGGCGATCATCATAGCCGGAGGGATTCTGGGCATGATCAATACGATTTTGACAACAGCGGTGATGGAAGCTGCGCCTGTCGAACGGTCTGTCGCTTCATCTGCCTACAGCTCCATCCGGTTCATCGGCGGGGCCATTGCGCCTTGGATTGCCGGTGTGTTAGCCGATCATTTTACTGCGCATACTCCCTATTTTGCAGGATGCATCGCCGTGCTTGCCGGCATGGCCGTTTTGACTGGAGGCCGCCGTTATTTGGCAGGCATCAAAGCCGGTCATTAATGAAAACAGCGTGTCGAGAAACCCTCGCATTCGTTGTCAGGCCGGCGCGTCGGTGCTCACGAATAGAGGAAGGATCGGCGACTAACCGCCCAGGCGTCCTGCCTGAACGTCGCCGTCATCACCTCCTGTGAAAGTCCGCTCCGATGCTCGGCCTTCCTAGACTGTAAAGGTTTTCAATCACGCAGAAAGGATGACAAAATCCCAAAACAAAAAGCCGTTTTGGGATTTTGTCAACAAGCTTTTTTTGTTTATAAAACTTTCGTTGTCCATGACTCGCAATTCCATGTTTCTGTCGCGATGTCCATATAGAATTCAGGTTCGTGAGAGATGAGCAGGACGGAGCCTTTGTATTCTTTCAAAGCTCTTTTTAATTCTTCTTTTGCTTCAACATCAAGGTGGTTTGTCGGTTCATCGAGTACAAGCAAGTTCGTTTCCGAATTGATAAGCTTGCATAGTCTGACTTTTGCTTTTTCCCCGCCGCTTAATACGGATACCCTGCTTTCGATATGCTTTGTCGTCAGTCCGCACTTCGCCAGAGCCGCGCGGATTTCGTACTGTGTAAAGGACGGAAAGTCGTTCCACACTTCTTCTATGCATGTGTTGTTGTTGGTCTCTTTGATTTCCTGCTCGAAATAGCCGATATGAAGGTGTTCGCCGCGTTCGACTTCTCCCGACAGCGGTGAAATTTCACCCAGAAGGCTTTTCAGCAATGTCGTTTTTCCGATGCCGTTGGCTCCGTACAGAGCGATCTTTTGGCCCCGCTCCATTCTCAAGTTCAGCGGACGGGACAGCGGCTCATCATAGCCGATGACGAGCTCTTTCGTTTCAAAAATCAGCTTTCCGGATGTTCTTGCTTGTTTAAAATGAAATTCAGGCTTCGGTTTTTCCGAAGGGAGCTCGATCATATCCATTTTATCGAGCTTTTTTTGCCGGGACATCGCCATATTTCTTGTGCTGACGCGCGCTTTGTTGCGGGCGACGAAATCTTTCAGCTCCGAAATCTCCTGCTGCTGTTTCTTGTAGGCTGCTTCAAGCTGCTGTTTTTTCACTTCGTATACTTCGCGGAATTGGTTGTAGTCGCCGACATAGCGGGTCAGCTCCTGGTTTTCCACATGGTAGATCAGATTGATGACGCTGTTTAAAAACGGAATGTCGTGAGAAATCAAAATAAAGGCGTTCTCGTACTCCTGCAAATAGCGTTTCAGCCATTCGATATGCTGTTCGTCCAGGTAGTTTGTCGGCTCATCGAGCAGCAGGATGTCAGGCTTTTCCAAGAGTAGTTTGGCAAGCAGCACCTTTGTCCGCTGGCCGCCGCTCAAATCCGCGACATCCCTGTCAAGGCTGAGATCGTTAAGCCCGAGGCCGCGGGCGATTTCTTCGACTTTTGCGTCAATCGCGTAAAAGTCGTTGTTGGTCAGGGCGTCCTGGATCGTTCCGACTTCTTCGAGAAGCTTTTCAAGCTCATCGGGGTCAGCCTCGCCCATTTTTGTGTAGATGGCATTCATTTCTTCTTCCATCGCAAATAAATAATGGAAAGCGTTTCTCAGCACGTCGCGGATTGTTTGTCCGCGCTCAAGTGATGTATGCTGGTCAAGATAGCCGACCCGGACCTTTTTGGACCATTCGACTTTTCCTTCGTCAGGCTCAAGTTTGCCTGTAATGATATTCATGAAGGTCGATTTTCCCTCGCCGTTTGCTCCGATGAGACCGACATGTTCGCCTTTCAGCAAGCGAAAGGATATATCATGAAAGATCGCCCGGTCGCCAAAACCGTGGCTCAGCTTTGTGACTGTAAGTAAACTCATGTTTTGCACCTCAAAAAATATAATCTGTATTCTATAAGATTATATCGAACTCAGAGGGAACAATAAAAGAAAAATTGCGCAGCCGCTTTTGTTTTGAGATACTAGGAGCAGAATCAACCTGATAAAAGGAGAAAAACATGACAGAAAGATGGCCATTTTTAAATAAAGCAAAACCGTTTATTCAAGAAAACTGGAAGGCATCGGGCTTTCAAGAGCCGACGAGTGTCCAAAAAAATGCAGTCGATTTGATTTTGGACGGGCGTGACGTGATCGCCGAGTCGCCGACTGGAACGGGCAAAACGCTCGCTTACGTCCTGCCGATTCTGGAAAAGCTGGAGGCGGATCAAAAGAACGTGCAAGCTGTGATTTTGGCTCCGTCCCGCGAGCTTGTCATGCAGATTTTTGATGTGATCGTCGAATGGAAAAAAGGCTCGGATATCAGAGCCGCTTCCCTGATCGGCGGCGCCAATGTCAAAAAGCAGCAGGAAAAGCTGAAAAAACACCCGCACATCATTGCGGGCACACCTGGACGCGTATTTGAGCTGATTAAAATGAAAAAACTGAAAATGCATGAAGTGAAAACGATCGTCCTTGACGAAACCGATCATCTGCTTACACCGGAGCATCGCGGGACGATACAAAGCATCATCAAATCGACGCTCCGCGACAGGCAGCTCCTCTGTTTTTCGGCGACTTTAAAAGACGACGCCGAACGCGAGCTCCGCAGCATGACGACAGAAGCGGAAGTTCTCAGGATCAAGAGGTCGAAAGAAGAATCTGCAAAAATCAAACACCAATTTCTCGTATGCGACCAGCGGGATAAGGTGAAGATCCTGCAAAAATTCTCGCGGCTTCCGGGCATGCAGGCGCTCGTCTTTGTCAAAGACATCGGCAACTTAAACGTGTATGCCGAAAAGCTTAAATTTCATCATGTCGACATCGGCGTTCTTCACAGCGAGGCGAAAAAAATCGAGCGCGCCAAAATATTGCAGGCATTTGAAGCAGGCGAATTCACGCTGCTTCTCGCGACCGATATCGCAGCGCGCGGAATCGACATCGAAGATCTCCCTTATGTCATCCACGCCGATTTGCCAAACATTGAAGGCTATATCCACCGGTCGGGAAGGACGGGAAGAGCGGGGAATGAAGGAACCGTGATCAGCCTTGTCAACCGCATTGAAGAGGAAAGGCTGAAAAAGCTGGCGAAGAAGCTTGAAATCCCGCTTCAGCGGATCGTGTATGAAAGAGGACGGATTATTGAAAGATAAGAAAGAGGCCTGCTGCCGGCAGGCCTCTTTTTTATATGAATGCTCAGGCATTGTCGGAATCGGCGACTTTGATCAGCTGTTTGCCGAGGTTTTTTCCTTCAAACAAGCCTAAAAATGCCTCAGGTATCCGCTCGAAACCTTCTGTTATCGTTTCCTCATATTGAAGCTGCCCGCTTTTTACCCATTCGGCGAGCTGTTTGGTTCCTTCAGGAAAGCGGTCCCTGTAATCGTTGACAACAAATCCTTTCATCAGGGCGCTTGTTTTAATTAAGGCCGTTTGTACACGCGGCCCCATATCATCTTCTGCGCTTTTGACGTTATAAGAAGAAATCGCCCCGCAAACCGGAATTCGTGCAAACTTATTGAGCAGGGGGAAGACAGCATCTGAAATCGTGCCTCCGACGTTGTCAAAGTAAACATCGACACCGTCCGGACAAGCTTGTTCAAGCGCTGAGGCCATATTTTCCGTTGTTTTATAATTGATTGCTTCATCAAAACCGAGCTTTTCTTTTAAGTATGCCGTTTTTTCGTCAGAGCCTGCAATACCGACGACTCTCGCCCCTTTGATTTTGGCAATTTGTCCGACGGCGGAGCCGACTGCTCCGGCGGCCCCGGAGACAACAACCGTTTCACCGGCTTTTGGCTGTCCGATGTCCAAAAGTCCGAAATAAGCCGTCAAACCGGTCATGCCGAGAATCCCAAGAAAAGCGGTAACAGGCGCGAGGGACGGATCGATTTTCTGCAGATTGTCTTCGCGAACCGCTGAATACTCCTGCCAGCCCAAGCGGCCCAAAACAATGTCCCCTTTTTTGAGCTTGTCTCCTTTTGCAGATATCACTTCGCCGATCACGCCTCCAGTGATTACTTTATCAAGCGGAAATGGCTCGACATAGGATTTCGTGTCCTGCATTCTTCCCCTCATATAAGGGTCCACTGAGACATAAAGCGTTTTTACAAGCGCTTCACCGTTTTTTGCTTCCGGAATTTCCGTTTCTTTTATGCGAAAATCGTCCATAACAGGTATGCCCTGCGGACGTCTTGCGAGTTCAATTTGTTTTTGCGACATAATGATTCCTCCTTTTACTTATAACTTACCACGTAAAAAAGAGGTTTAGCAAAAGATCAGCGGGTTGCATGAAAGGTTTTTTTCAGCACAGCATCGGGCAGAAAAAGATGAAAAACATCAGCATTTCTTTCATTTAAAAGATATTGATTGGCATTTTCTCTCGAAAATTGAAACATGTCTTTTGTGATAAAAGGAAGCAATGACAGGAGATATGAAGAGAGGAGGTCTTCGGTGCTGCTTGCCGTTCTCCTTTCTTCCGGATCGCCGATGTTCATGATGATTGAAAAGACGTAATCGATATTGATGCCGAATCGTCTGGCGGCAAAAGATTCAAATCGATGAGTATCAACTTCTTGATGACCTTCCCTTGAAAAAATCTGCTTGACCAAATCGCTAATGATCCATGCGTTATATTGCTGTTCCGGTGAAAAATAATACACGCTTCAATCACCCCATCTCAAAGCCTTGTCTATTTGTAATGTACCTGAATTGGCAATCCTTTCAAACGTTTTGTCTGAAAATTTATAACAATTGTAACATTGAAATGAAAATGTCATGACAGAGCATTCATCCGTTTAGCCGCGCAAACAAAGGGTAAGTGTTAAATACAACATGAAAAAAGGGAGGAGATTCATATGAAACCAGTAGTAAGACAATATACTAATGATGAAAAACTGATGAAGGATGTTGAGGAACTCAGGGAAATCGGAGTTGCAAGAGAAGATATTTACGTTCTGTCACATGATGACGACCGTACTGAAAGACTCGCAGACAACGCGGATGCCAATACGATCGGAGCCGAAGAGACAGGCCTTAAAAATGCCGTGGGCAATATCTTCAACAAAAAAGGGGACGAACTTCGCAATAAAATTCATGAGATCGGCTTTTCAAAACAGGAAGCAGAACAATTCGAGAAGCAGCTTGATGAAGGAAAAGTCCTCCTCTTTGTCACGGATCATGAAAGAGTGAAATCCTGGGTATAAATTGAGACTGCCGACAAGGTCGGCAGTTTTTTTAATAAAATAAAATTTGAATGATAGCAGGAAAGGAGTAGAATAATAAACGAAAACGATATGAATAGGAGGAAAAGGTTTTGGCTAAAGAAAAAGATGCAGAACAAAAATCGGCATTGAACATCATTCCTCTTACGGTCACGATTTTAGTCGGAGCGGTAATTTGGTTTATTCCGTCGCCCGCCGGATTGGACCCGAAAGCATGGCACTTATTTGCAATCTTTGTGGCAACGATTATCGGCTTTATATCAAAACCGCTGCCGATGGGGGCAATCGCCGTATTCGCATTGGCGGTTACGGCGCTGACCGGAACGCTGTCGATTGAAGAAACGCTCAGCGGTTTTGGAAACAAGACGATTTGGCTGATCGTCATTGCCTTTTTTATTTCACGGGGATTCATTAAAACCGGTTTAGGTGCGCGAATCGCCTATTTATTTGTGCGGATGTTCGGCAAAAAAACACTCGGACTCTCGTATTCACTTCTTGTCAGCGATTTGATTTTGTCGCCGGCGATCCCGAGTAATACCGCACGGGCCGGGGGAATTATTTTTCCGATTATCCGTTCGTTATCCGAAACTTTTCAGTCAACGCCCAAGGACGGCACGGAACGGCGCATCGGCGCTTTCTTGCTGAAGGTGGGCTTTCAGGGGAACTTGATCACTTCAGCGATGTTCTTAACGGCTATGGCGGCAAACCCGCTGATTGCCAAACTTGCCCATGATGTGGCAGGTGTGAATCTGACCTGGACAAGCTGGGCTGTGGCGGCCATCGTCCCGGGACTTGTCAGCTTGATCATCACCCCGCTTGTCATTTATAAACTGTATCCGCCTGAGGTGAAAGAAACGCCTGATGCGGCGAAAATCGCAACAGAGAAGCTGAAAGAAATGGGCCCGTTCAAAAAATCGGAACTCTCGATGGTCGCGGTCTTTTTGCTCGTCCTTTTTTTATGGATTTTCGGCGGAAACCTGAAAATTGACGCAACGACAACGGCATTGATCGGTTTAGCCGTCCTGCTTTTGACACAGGTTCTGACGTGGGACGATATTAAGAAAGAGCAAGGCGCATGGGATACGCTGACATGGTTTGCCGCGCTCGTCATGCTGGCGAGCTTCTTGAATGAACTCGGCATGGTCGGCTGGTTCAGCGATGCGATGAAATCGTATGTTTCAGGATTCTCCTGGGTCAGCGCATTTCTCATTTTAATTGCGGTTTACTATTATTCGCATTATTTCTTTGCGAGTGCAACCGCTCATATCAGCGCGATGTACTCGGCCTTTCTCGCCGTGATTATCGCTGCAGGCGCTCCGCCGCTCCTCGCAGCATTAAGCCTTGCGTTTTTCAGCAACCTTTTTGCTTCGACGACACACTACGGAGCTGGAGCGGCACCCGTCTTTTTCGGGGCCGGCTATATCCCGCAAAGCAAATGGTGGTCAATCGGCTTTATCCTGTCGATTGTTCATATTGTGACATGGCTTGTTGTCGGAGGGCTATGGTGGAAATTGTTGGGTATATGGTAAAATGAAGGGCAGGAGAGATCCTGTCCTTTTTTATGTTTATTTTGAAGCAGTTGATTTGAAATTCCACAATTTATGGTCGGAAAAGTGTGCATTTCAGTCAGTTATAACTTGTATGCACTGAACGATGGTGACGTAAGGGGGATATTAATGTTTTGGTCAGTTAATTTAATGCTACTCGGTTTCATGTGCGCAATCGTCTACTTTTTGTACGACATTGTGAAGAATCGAGAAAAAACAAGTTTTTTTAGAAAAATGGTGTTTGCCAGTTTTATTGTTTATTTGAGCGTCGTTTATCACTATACGATAGGCGGAATCAACATTCCGCCGCAGCCGGCATACGCTCAAATGAACATTCAGCTCATTCCGTTTTATTTTGTCGCTGAATGGGTGCAAATGCATCAGCAGAGCGGGTTTGATTGGTTTTTTTGGAATTCTGTTAAGCTTACATTTTTTAATGTTTTATTGCTCATTCCTTTAGGTGTGTATCTTTCCGTTCTATGGAGAAAAATTTCGCCTCAAAAAGCGACGGTTTTTGTTTTTTTGACGAGCTTTTTGATTGAGAGTCTCCAGCTTGTGCTATCTGTGACTGGATTCATAATGGCGAGAACCTTTAATGTGGATGATTTAATTTTAAATACGGCCGGCGGAGTAATCGGTTTCTGCCTGACGTCTTTCATGTTCGGAGCCAAAGGCTCAGCTTCCCGCCGAAAAGGTCTGCATTTTTGAAGAAGTGCGAAAGATGGTTCCCGCCAGGGCAATCATCTTTTTTAGTTAAAATTGAAAGCTCAGATTCTTGAATCGGTGCATGCCTGTGCCGTGTTTTGCCAGCCCGTGTTTCTTTAAGTGCAGTGCCGCATGCCCGGCTTCCTGCAAAATGTCAGGAGCAAGACCGAGCTGATGATGCCCGCCGAAAACTTTTTTCACGCGCCCGATAGCCGAGATTTTTTCAAGCGACTGAATCAATTGGACCGGATCAGTCGTCGGGTAGAATGCATAGATGGGGGCTCCGGTATACAGCAGGTCGCCGGTAAACAAGTAGCCTGACGCCGGATCAAAGATACAGATATGCCCCGGGGAGTGTCCGGGCGTATGATAAATAACGAGCGGCCTTGAATCGCAGCCGACTGTGTCGCCGTCTTGCAGCGTTCCCGACGGTTCACCTCTGAACGGGGTGTATGTTTCAGCGGAAAAGCCGGCCGGTACAGGTTTAGTGATATCTCGAGAGACATCGCGGCGAATGTGCTCGATCGGAAGCCCTTTGATTCCGTCCGTCAGCCAGTCTTTCTCGGCTTCATGAACGTAAATGCGCTGATATTCACCGTGGCTTCCGATGTGATCCCAATGGACATGGGTTGTGATGACGCTGACCGGCAGATCGGTCAGACTATCCGTTACCGTCTTCATGCTGCCGATACCAAGACCTGTATCAATTAAAACGGCTTCCTTCGCCCCAATCAGCAAGTAAGAGTGCACATTTTCCCAATGCCCGTATTCGCTGATCGCATATGTGGATTCATCAAGCTCTGTTACAGTAAACCATTGACCATCTCCCATTGGTTTGTCCCTCCTTCATTTTTTCAAAGGTGCTCATCCATGCATATCCTCAAGTCAAATGTGCAAAGTAATAAAATATATGATAAGTGAGTGTGGTGAATATAATGAGTGATCCTTACATGCCTTTGACATCCATCAACAGCGGGGTCCTGGAAGAGTATGCCGAAGGTGTATTCGGTTTGACGGTGCAAATCGTCAATGTGTATTTTGTTTTCGATCCTAATTCGAGGGAAGCCGTTTTAATCGATGCCGGAATGCCCAAGTCCGCTCCATTTATTTTAAGAGAGGCAAAGGAGCGGTTCGGCGACTTTCGGCTAAAAGCAATCGTTTTGACGCATGGACATTTCGACCATGTCGGCGCATTGGAAGATCTTCTCGAAACATGGCAGGTTCCAGTTTACGCCCATGAGAAAGAAATGCCTTATTTAACGGGAAAAGCCGATTATCCGCCTGCCAAACCGCAAGTAAAAAGCGGGCTGGTTGCAAAGATGTCTCCGTTGTTTCCGAGGCACTCAATCAACATTTCGTCCCATGTAAAGCAGCTTTCTGAAGATGGTTCGCTTCCGTTTCTTAAAGGGTGGAAATGGATTGAGACGCCGGGACATACACCGGGTCATGTTTCGCTTTTCCGGCAGTCGGACAGAACCTTGATCGCAGGCGACGCCGTTACAACTGTAGAGCAGGAATCTCTGTTTGAAGTGGCGATTCAAAAGCAGGAGCTGAACGGACCCCCGGCATATTTCACAATGGACTGGACAAAAGCGGCGGACTCAGTTCGGAAGCTGTCGGAATTAAAACCGGCTGCATTGTTGACGGGACACGGTGTACCGATGAAAGGAAACGATTTTTCCAAAGAGCTCCTTGATCTGTCAGGCCGCCTTCCCGCTTCTGATTCGTAAAATGCCATATGCTGCCCTTAAAACATTCAGCCAGGCTGAATGTTTTTTTATAGGGAAAAACTAACCATTTACATGTGATGATGGCCATCCATCGTTCTATATTTCGGATGTTGTTGTATACCAAAGGAATCATTTTCTGAAATTTTAGACAAAATAAGCTGATATTTCATTTATAATGCAGGTATGCCTGAAAGGAGCTGAGAAAAGATGAACATTCAAAAAAGGGTCCAAGCTTTGCTGGCAGCTGCGGCAATGTTTGCAGGACTGATGGTGTCTGATGCGGTTCACGCTGCGGAAACCCCTTACTATGGAAAGAACTATACTCAGCCAGAGCAAGTGTCATCATTATATCCGGAACCGGAAGAAACTTTCTCGACCCCTGCTTTTGTGAAAGAAGGGGAAGCCTTTACGACACAAGAAGAAATGATGAAGTTTATAACCAGTCTGACAAAGAAAAGCCCGAATGTCAAAATCGGGAATATCGGTTTTTCAATTGAAAAAAGAAATATTCCCGTGCTTTATTTCACAAAGGATAAGCAAATACGTTCCATATCAAAAAAACCGACCGTCTGGCTGCAAGGACAGATACACGGAAATGAGCCGGCGGCGGGAGAATCGGTCCTGGCAATGGCTGAAAAACTGGCCGGGCCGTACGGCGACAAAGTGTTGGACAAGATCAATGTCATCGTCGTTCCGCGGGTCAATCCCGACGGCTCGTATCAGTTTAACAGACGGCTGGCGAGCGGAATCGACGGAAACAGGGATCATGTTAAGCTTGAATCTCCGGAAGTCCGCGCCATTCACCAGGAGTTCAATCAATATTCGCCTGAAGTCGTTATTGATGCCCATGAATACGGTGTCGGCCAAAACGAATTTCAAAGCGTAGGCGAAAAAGGGTCATTAAAATACCATGATATTTTAATTTTATCAGGAAAAAACTTAAACATTCCCGAATCGATCAGATATGCGTCTGACAGCCTTTATGTGAACGGCGTCAGAGCTAAACTTGATGAAAAAGGTTTTTCTAATGATGCATATTATACGACAGGAAAAAGCAAGGACGGAAAAATCGAAATCTATGAAGGCGGTACTGAAGCGAGAATCGGACGTAATGCATTCGGCCTCCAGCCTGCTCTTTCCTTCCTAGTGGAAAGCAGGGGGATAGACATCGGACGCGAAAATTTTGCAAGAAGAGTCGCGGCTCAGGTTGCTACGCATGAGACGATCATCGACACGACAGTGAAGCATGCAGCCGAGATCAAGCACCTTGTCGCCAAAGAAAAATTAAAGCTGATAAAAAATGGTGCAAAAGTGAGCGATAAAGACCAAGTGGTCATCAACAGTGAGTTTGCAGGGCCGTATAAAGAAACGCTGAAAGTCGCTGATATCGCTTCAGGACAAGCAGTTGACGTTCCTGTCCAATATTACAGCGCTTCGGAAGCCGTCCCTGTGCTGTCAAGAACACGTCCGACCGCTTACCTTGTCCTTCCGGGCCATCAAGATATTGAGCAGAAGCTGAGGGATCAGGGATTAAAAAGCGTGACACTTCCTTTCAAACAAAAGCTCACCGCTGAAGCGTATGAGGTTTTATCGAAAGAAACATCGGGAGAATCTGAGGGCCGGCCTGTGATCAAGGTGGAAACGAAGCTTAAAAAACAGAAAAAAGAGTTTCCAAAAGGAACAAAAATCTATTTTACAGCACAGCCGCAAAGCAATCTGCTGTCGATTGCGCTTGAGCCGGAATCGGTTGACAGTTATGTAAGCACGGGTTACATCCCTTCTCAAACAGGCAAACAGCTGCCGGTTTACCGCTTCATGCTGAACACTAAAACGCTTAACATTAAGGAATAATCATCAGGCATCCGTCTTTGACGGATGCTTTTTAGCGGTTTTTTGTCTTTTCATACATAATGGTTTTAAACTAAGATTGAAACCTATACAATAAATATCAGTCTGAAATCTGGAAGGAGAGAATCCGGTTGGAATCATATGAAGAATTATGGAGGGAAGCCAAGACCTTCATCGAGCTCTGCTACGGGGAACTGTCGAAGTCCGAAGAAGAAACAAGGATGCGCTTACATAAAATAGACGAAGAAATCAGAGAAACCGGAAGCTATACACATACATTAGAAGAAATCGAACATGGCGCGAAAATGGCATGGAGAAACAGCAGCCGCTGCATCGGCCGGCTGTTTTGGCACTCTCTTACTGTCATCGATCAAAGAGGCGTTCAAACCGAGGCAGAGGTGCGGGAGGCGCTTTTTCACCATATAGAGCTTGCGACAAACGGAGGGAAAATCAGACCGTTCATTACGATTTTTCCCCCGGAACAAAGCGGGCAAAAAAAAGTGTCCATTTGGAACCATCAGCTGATCAGGTATGCGGGGTATGAAACGGAGCAAGGTGTCATCGGCGATCCGGCATCATTGGAACTGACAAAAGCGTGTGAAGCGCTCGGCTGGAAAGGCGAAGGTACGCCTTTTGACGTTTTGCCGCTTGTTTTTCAAATAGATGGCCATCCCCCTGTGTGGTATGAGCTGCCTCGCGAAATCGTCAAAGAGGTCAGGATTGAACATCCGGAGATTGAAGGCTTTAAAAGTCTGGGGCTGAAGTGGTACGGTGTGCCGATTATAGCCGATATGAAGCTGGAGGTCGGAGGAATTCATTATAATGCCGCCCCGTTTAACGGCTGGTATATGGGAACGGAAATCGGAGCGCGCAACCTCGCGGATACAGACCGCTATAATGTACTCGAAAAAGTGGCAGCCATTATGGGACTTGATACGGAACGGAATACTTCGCTGTGGAAAGACAAGGCGCTTGTTGAATTAAATACGGCGGTGCTTCACTCTTATAAAAATGCCGGCGTCAGCATTGTTGACCACCATACCGCGGCAAGCCAATTCAAGCGGTTCGAGGAGCAGGAAGCTGAAGCGGGAAGGGAGCTTTCAGCAAGCTGGACATGGCTGATTCCGCCGTTATCTCCGGCAGCGACCCATATCTTTCACAGCTATTATGAAAATAAAACGCTTAAACCGAATTACTTTTATCAGGAAAAGCCTTATTCGAACGATTGAGAGGACGAATAGACAATGAGAAAAATCTACTTGCTATGCAGCGTATTCGCTGTAAGTTTAACGATGCTTACATATACAGAAACAGAAGCAAAAGCGGCCAAAATCGTACTCGGCTATACAACAGGGGAAGCAGCTTCCTATCAATCGCTGACGGCATACCATCACTATATCAATGCCGCAGCTCTCGACACCTACGCGTTTAATCAAAAAGGAGATATCATCGGAGACACTCCGAAAAAACAATTATCGTTTGCAAAGAAGAAACGCCTCAAGACGTGGGCGGTCATTTCAAACTACAACGAATCCATTCACGATTTTGACGGGAATCTGGCATCAACGGTCATGTCCGACAAAACGGCGCGGCAGCACTTTACAGAACAGCTTATTACGCTTGCGAAGAAGCAGTCGTTTACCGGAATTAATATTGATTTTGAAGCTGTAAAGCCGAACGAGAGAGCTAAATACTCAAGCTTCATCCGTCATGTCGCAGCCGCTTTGAAAAAACACAAGATCAAAACGATGGTTTCGGTACCGGCGAAGAGTGTAGATGACCGAAAAGATGGTTGGAGCTGGCCGTATGATTATGCGGAAATCGGAAAATCAGCTGACTATGTTCAAGTCATGACTTACGATGAACACGGGATCTGGAGCGAGCCGGGCTCTGTTGCCGGAATGAACTGGGTCAAAAGCTCATTAGCATATGCGGTGAAAACGATCAAAGCCGAAAAAGTCATTATGGGCATCCCCTCATACGGGAATGATTGGGATTTAACATCCCGAAAGAACAGCAAATTGAAGCAGTGGAACGACGTGAAGGCGCTTAAGAAAAAAGTGAAAGCTAAGCCTGTATATGATAAAAGATCGGGGTCGATGAGATTTTCTTATACAGATCAACACAAACACCGCCATGTCGTTTGGTATGAAGATGAAAAAACGATTGCGGCGAAAAGCCGCCTGGCCATGCGATATAAAATCGCAGGAGTTTCCGTCTACTCGATGGGACATGAATCGGCCTCTTTTTGGCAGGCGGTGCGGAAGGGAATAAAATAAAGGCTCCAATTCGGAGCCTTCTTTTTCATTTATTCTCATGTCAGCTTTTCATATTGATTTCTTTCCGATACAAAACATAGGAATAAATATAGGGCGCGAAAACCGTTGCTAAAATAACCGGAAGCATGATTTCTGGGCTGATAGATAACAATCCGTCCGCGATGATCAGCAGTCCTGCTAAAGTAAATACTTTCGCCGCAAATCTGTGGGTTTTTTTCCAGATTGAATCGCTGCTCAATGTCCAAGGGTTTTTGATCCCGAAAAAAAAGTTTGAGCGGATTCTCGGGAGGTAATTGCCTATGACAATGAGTAGAGCGCCTACTAGAACCGGTACAATGCTGCCAGCGGGCAGATCATACCCGAGCCCTGTCATGATTACAAGCACGTTGATCAGGGAAAATAGAATCAGCATGGCATTGATGAGAAGGTAATAAGTCTTTGAAAAAAGCTGATAGTTTTTTCTGCGCGGATCGATTTTTGGCGTTAAGAACATCAACACATACACAAAAACGAGCAGCCCGGTCATGATAAGCATTGCTTCCATTTTTGAAGCATAACTGTCGACTTCTCCCGAAAATGACCAATGAATTGGAACTTGATCGGAAATGTGCGGATAAGCGATGGCCCACATGATTAGATTTATGGCGATTATAGCGAGTGAAAAGATGTGTTTTCTCATTTGGCATCCCCTTTATCTTTGCCGGCTTGCTCAGTAAAACTGAAAGCCCAGCCGATGATTTCTTGAAATATTGTGGTGTTCAGAGAGTAAATGATGTATTGGCCTTTTTTTTCATCTTGAATTAATTCAGCCTGTTTTAAAATTTTTAAATGCTGAGATATACTTGGTTTAGACATTTGAAACTGGTCAGATATTTCACCGGCGGTCATATCCCGATCCTTCAGCAGATTTAAAATTTTTCTTCTCGTCGGGTCAGCTAGAGCCTTAAAGGTTTGGTTCATATTCAGCATCCTTGGAATTAAGTATTTAGCTATTTAACTAAATACTAAAATAAAAGAGGAATTTAGTCAAGATTCGTTTGAAAAATCCGCCATCTCCGGCGGATTTTTCAATAGCTGATATTAAACTTGTGGAATCCGTCAATCTCTTTTGTTTCTTCGACATTCACGTCCGTTACTTTTGAGAAGGGACTTCCTTTTTGAATCGCTTTTAAAAATGGCTTCAGGCTTTCCTCGGGTCCTTCGGCGCGGATTTCAACTGTGCCGTTGTCGCGGTTCCGGACCCAGCCGGTCAATTTGTGCTTATCTGCTTCCATTTGAACAAAATAGCGAAATCCCACGCCCTGAACGCGTCCGTCTACAATGATTCTGTATTGAAGCATCGAGAACACTCCTTTTCTTTTATGCTACCACATTTCTCATTTTGAGATCATGGGATAGACATGTTTCGGATAAATCGTTAAAATATGAAAATAAAGGAAGGGCGTGAGGTTTTGGAGCATCAGGAGTATGAAATTTTATCTATTCATGTAGGCCGTCCGCACACATACGAATTCGACGGAAAACAGGTGGAAACGGCAATCGTGAAGGAGCCTGTCGGCGGACCCGTATATTTGAGCCGTACGAATTTTGAAGGGGACGGGCAGGCGGATCTGATTCACCACGGAGGAGTGGATAAAGCGGTTTGCGTCTATCCGGCGGACCACTACATGTATTGGGAAAGCGTCTTGAAGCGGAAGCTGCCGGAGGCGGCATTTGGAGAAAACGTGACGGTTAAAGGGCTCACCGAAAAAGATGTGTGCATCGGTGATATCTTCAAGCTAGGGGAGGCTCTTGTTCAAGTCAGCCAGCCGCGCCAGCCTTGTTTCAAGCTTGCCAAACGGCTGAATCAAAAAGATATGGTGTTACAGGTGAGGGACACCGGGTTCAGCGGATTTTATTTCAGGGTTCTCGAAGAAGGAATCGTTGCGCCCGATTCCGGGCTGCAGCTCGTTTCAAGAGATGCGCATGAAGCCACAGTTTCGTACGCTAACCATTTGATGTACCATGACAGGGGCAATCACCCCGCCATTCGGAAGATCCTTGAGGTTGAAGCGCTGTCGGAAAGCTGGAGAAGCTCATTTTTAAAGGAGCTGAGCGCATAAAAACAAGCCGTGTCCGAAAAGGAGCACGGCTTTAACATGTTTATTTTTTGACGCTTTCAAGCAGGTTGGCCAAAAAGTGTTTTTTATAGCTTTGAAGCTTTCTTCCTTCATACTTTGTCATTCCCAGCTTTTTCAGTTCTTCTACATACCAGCCTTTGCTTCCGTAATGCATGGCAGAAAACTCCCTTCTATAATTCGATGCAATTGGCATTCTAACATCTATAGAAAAACGCTGAAAAGGGATAGGCGGCAATTTTTAAAAACTGAGTCTTTCGTCGTAGTTTGGAAGTTTGAGGAAGGCTTCAGCCGTGTGTCAAACTGGTGACGATCATCACAATGATCGAGATGCTGAGGACGATTCCGATATATTTTAAGAAGCCGTTCTTTTTTTTATGAGCATATACGATTAACAGGATGCTCTCGATGAAAAAGATCAGCCCGATGATGGCAAACAGCATGCGGTAAAGCTCCTTTCGGCACAGTTTGTCTTTTATTTTAGCATAAAAGCCCGGACTTCTATGAGCCGGGCTTTTTCACGTAATCAGTCAAGCTGTGTTAAAATGATCGGTTCGTTTTTCGTAATGACGATCGTATGCTCGATCTGTGCCACAAAGCTGCCGTCAGGCGTTTTGAATGTCCAGCCGTCTCCGGCTTCGATGGTATGCTCGGCTTTTGTGGAAACAAACGGCTCAAGGGCGATGACGGTTCCGTTTTTAAAGAGCGCATTATCAAACGGGTCATAGTAATTTAAGATATGGTTGGGCGCTTCATGGAGGTTCTTTCCAATCCCGTGTCCCGTCAGGTTTTTAATGACGGTAAATCCGTTTGCTTTTGCTTCATTGTATACGGCTCTGCCGATTTGGTTTTGTTTCTTGCCGGCGCGCGCCTGCAAAAGTCCCTTTTGAAATGCGCTTTCCGCGCTTTGGCAAAGCTTGTGCAGCGTTTCATCGCCTTTTCCGAGTACAAATGAAATGCCAGTATCAGAATAGTAGCCGCCAAATTCAGCGGAGATGTCGATGTTGATCAAATCCCCTTCTTTTAAAATCGTGGATTCGCTTGGGATACCGTGGGCGACTTCATCGTTCACACTGATGCACGTCGTTCCTGGGAAATCGTATTCTTTTTCCGGAGCCGATGCGGCGCCATGAGCCTCAAGCACTTCTTTACCGATGAGGTCCAGCTCTTTTGTACTCATGCCGGGTGCTGCTTTTGCCTTCATTTCCTCCCTGGCTAAAGCGACGATTCTGCCTATTTTCTTGAGCCCTTCCAGCTCTTGGTCATTTGTTACAATCACAATTCATTCCCGCTTTCTTTTTTTATATTCCATTTCAAGCTTACCATATCTGCTTGCGAAAAAGGAACAGAGCGGCTTCAAGACAAAAAAAAGCACCCGCTTATAAATAAGCGGGTGCTGTCTGTTTATTGTCCGGAATCTGATTTCGTAGTTTGCGCCGCATCAGATTCTGATGTTTTCGGATTGTGGTTGGTGTAGTCGTAGTCGCTCGGGTTGATCGCTTTAAAGCCTTTCGGTTTATAAAAACGCAGCAAATCTCCGTCGACGATTTTATCCGACATTTCGAGTTCTTTTTTCACGGACTCATCGATGTTCGGATCGATGTCTTTTTCGTTCAGAAGCTCTCCTGTTTTCGTGTCGTAGTAGTTTCCGTTCGTTTTCGTATATTCCGGAGAAACGAAATCGCCGTTGCGGAACGGAATAACTTCACGGTGTTCCGGTGACAGAAGGTCTGAACCGCTCATCAGGTAATCTTTCGTATTCACGCCCATCAAATGAAGCAGGGTAGGGGCTACATCGACTTCGCCGCCGTATTTATTGGATTTGATTCCCTTGACCCCAGGCGCGTGGATGAACAGCGGAACCCTTTGCAATTGGGCATTTTCATTCGGTGTGATGTCTTTGCCCAATACTTTGGCCATCGCTTTGTTGTGATTTTCCGAAATACCGTAGTGGTCTCCGTACATGACGACAATCGTATTATCATACAGTCCGGATTTTTTCAGATCGTTGAAAAATTGTTCAATGGCCTGATCCATGTAGTTGGCCGACTGGAAATAATGGTCAACGACGCTGTCGCCGGTATCGCCGGCAGGGAAGTCTGTATCGCCTTCATCCATCTCGAACGGAAAATGGTTCGAAAGGGTGATAAACTTCGTATAGAACGGCTGTTTCAGGCTTTTCAACAGCGGCATTGATTCTTCAAAGAACGGTTTATCTTTCAATCCGTAGTTTTTCGTTTTATCTTCGCTCATATCGTAATACGTAGCGTCAAAGAATTTGTCATAACCGATGGCTTTATACATTTCATTGCGGTTCCAGAACGTTTTGTAGTTGCCGTGGAATGCCGCTGATGTATAGCCTTGAGACTTCAAAATGGCCGGAGCCGACTGCAGCGTGTTTTGCGCTTTATTAATGAACACTGACCCTTGTGATAAAGGATACAGCGAGTTGTCCATCATAAATTCCGCGTCAGACGTTTTACCTTGTCCTGTTTGGTGGAAAAAGTTATCAAAATAAAACGTTTCATTGTCATGCGCCAGTGAATTTAAGAACGGCGTGACTTCCTTGCCGTCGATCTTATAGTCGATCGCGAACGTCTGAAGTGATTCCAGTGAAATGTAAACCACGTTCATGCCTTTCGCTTTTCCGAAGTATTCGGCATTCGGCTTATCATGATTGGCTTTAATATAGTTCTCTACTTCCGTCACGTCGCTGGAGCTTGCCAGTGCGCGCTGGCTGTTTGACTTGATATTCTGCACCGCATCATAGATTGTGAAGTTGTAGGTCCCCAAATATTTCACAAGGTAGTTGCGGTCAAAAGAACGGGTCAGAAGCTCCGGACGATCAATCTCGGCAACGGCCAGGTTGACGAGGAAGACAAGGACGCTTGTTCCCAGCACAATTTTAAACGGGCGCTTCGTTGTTGTTTCAGAAGGTCTGTTATAGAATACAGCCAGCCCGATTAAAATAAAGGTATCGATGAAATACAAAACATCAAGCGGGTGCATGAGCGAGAAAATGCTGTCCCCGAGCTGCCCCCCGTTTGTTTTTGCCTGCATGATCGTAGGCAGCGTGATAAAGTCGCTGAAAAATCTGTAGTATACGACGTTTGCATATAGCAAAAAAGACATTAAAAAATGAATCACTATAATCGCTGTCTGCTGTATTTTTTTCTTGAACAAGAGTCCTAATCCAAGAAAGAACAAGCTTGAGCTAATCGGATTCACAAAAAGCAAAATCTGTTGTACTGTGTTGGTTATTCCTAAATTAAATTCAATTACATACGCAGCATAAGTTTTCAGCCATAGCAATATGGCGGCTATCAGGAAGAAGGCAAGACCTCTTTCCTTAATAAATCTTTTCAATTGTTACACTCCTTTTTTCCGGATCAGTAAAAAACCATCGGAACGAAAGAAAAAAACGAATGTATAAAATATACCATGAAATACCGATTTAGAAAAGCGGAAATCAACCTTGTGAAAAGAAGCTCAAACCCCCTGGTAAATCAGGGTTTTACAGTTTTCTAAAAAACATTTGGGAATATTTTACGCTTGTCTTGCATTGGCGGGAACGCATCTTTATGGCAGACTGTTGTTAGTATATGAACAAAAGGGGAGGATGTAGACCATGGATTTTTCGAGCATTGTTTCTGAAGATAAGATTAAGCGGGCCATTAAGGACGGCGAATTCGAAGGGCTTCCGGGAATGGGGAAACCCTTGAAAAAAGACGATGCCGCCCATGTTCCAGAGCATCTCCGCATGGCTTACCGGGTGATGAAAAACGCCGGAATGACGGGGGATGAAGGGGCTTTGAAGAAAGAGCTGATGACAATTGACGACTTAATCGCAAAGTGCACGGATGAAGACGAGCGCGATCGTTTAATTGAGAGAAAAACAGAAACGCGGCTCAGGCTCGACAGGCTCGCCGACAAGAAAGGCATGTTTTCCAAACCTGCCTCAGCGTTTTATAAAGAAAAAGTGTACCGAAGGCTCAGCGGGAAATAAAAAAGCGCTGAGCAGGTTTATTTCTGTCCTATAGTGGTATTGACCCATAAACGAATAAAAGGGTGATAGGATGGAACGATTGTTGAACTGGGTTGAATACATATCAGATTGGCTTTGGGGGCCGCCGCTCATCATACTGCTGACAGGGACGGGAGTCTATTTAACGATCCTGCTGAAATTTTTTCAATTTCGCTATCCTCTCTATATCTTTAAGCAGACGATCGGAAGCGTCGGCAAAAAGCCGAAAGGAGAAGGGACGGTTACACCGTTGCAAGCTTTGACATCGGCTCTCAGCTCAACAGTCGGCGCCGCCAATATCGTCGGTGTGCCTGCGGCGATCATGTTCGGCGGTCCGGGAGCCGTGTTTTGGATGTGGCTGGTCGCTCTGTTTGCCATGGCGATCAAGTTTTCGGAAAGCGTCCTCGCCGTCCACTACAGAGAAAAAAACGAAGAAGGCGAATATGTCGGGGGGCCGATGTATTACATTACAAAAGGACTCTCTATGAAATGGCTCGGCGTCTTTTTTTCGGTCGCGCTGATGATTGAGCTTGTTCCGAGCATCATGGTGCAGGGAAATTCGGTTTCCGCCTCATTAGCTGAGACGTTCTCGTTCAATCGTTTATACACCGGAATCGGGATTGCTATTTTGATCGGTTTAGTGGTGCTCGGAGGGATTAAACGGATTGGAAAAGTGACAGAGCTCGCGGTTCCGCTTATGGCAGGGGCGTACATCGGGGCCGGTTTCCTGATTGTCGTCATGAACCTTTCTTCTGTACCCGCATTTTTCTCTCTCATCTTTTCGAATGCGTTTACATCTTCTTCGGCATTCGGCGGCTTTGCAGGTGCGGCGGTTGCCGAAACCGTTCGCTGGGGGTTTGCCCGGGGCCTTTATTCCAACGAAGCCGGGATGGGGACGGCGCCGATCGCCCACGCGGCGGCGATGACCGACCACCCTGTGAGACAGGGATTCTGGGCGGTGATCGGCATCGTGGTCGATACGCTGCTGATATGCACGACCACAGCCTTCGTCGTGCTCGCATCAGGCGTCTGGACCGGTGAAAATGCGGCGAGCAATCCAGGGGCACTGGCGGCAGCCGCATTCCGCAGCTATTTCGGCCCTGTGGGCGGATACTTCGTCTCCGTCGCGCTCGTTTTCTTTGTTTTATCAACGATCACAGTGGTCATTTTTTACGGGGTAAAACAAGCTGAATTTCTGTTCGGACGGCTCGCGGGGCATATGATTAAATTCGTCTATCTGGCCGCCGTCATCATCGGGGCTGCCGGAGGAGCAAAGGCGATATGGGGATTCCTTGATCTTGCGCTCGTTTTCATTCTTCTTCCGAATATTTTGGCGGTGCTGCTTTTGAGCAGAAAAGTAAGGTCTTTATATGATGAGTTTTTTACATCAGAAAAGTATTATTTGAAAGACATCGGTCAGCAGGACGACGCTTATGAACGTGATGAAAAAGTGAACAATTTATGATCACAGCCGGTTGTTCCCGGCGCATAAATCGGAGGAAGCCTTGCTGTCCTTCGTTTTATGAAGGGAACAGCGGGTTTTTTTTATTTTTGAAAGCGCTATAAAAATATGTTGACTACTTGTATATACAGGAATACAATATAGGTATAACATGTATATACAAGTTATAAAAGGAGAAGGAGGGATTGGAATGACTGATTTACATCAATCAGCGCGACGGATTGTCGATGCTGTCGGCGGTGCGGACAACATTGCAGCGGTAACCCATTGTGTGACGCGGCTGCGATTTGCACTGCTCGATGAAAGCAAAGTCAATCAAGAGGTGCTGGAGCAAATAGATGTTGTCAAAGGATCGTTTTCAACGAACGGCCAATTTCAAGTGGTGATCGGCCAAGGAACGGTCAACAATGTATATGCGGAGCTGGTGAAGGCCACAGGAATCGGCGAATCGTCAAAAGATGACGTCAAGAAAGCCTCAGAGAAAAATATGAATCCTTTACAGCGTGCTGTGAAAACGCTTGCAGATATTTTTATTCCAATATTGCCGGCGATTGTCACCGCCGGACTGCTGATGGGAATCAACAATATCCTGACGGCTCAAGACATTTTCTTCAGCGGAAAATCGATCGTTGAAGTCTATCCGCAATGGGCGGATCTCGCCAATATGATTAACTTGATTGCGGGCACGGCTTTCGCATTTCTCCCGGCATTAATCGGCTGGTCGGCCGTCAAGCGGTTTGGCGGAAATCCGCTGCTCGGCATTGTGCTGGGTGTCATGCTTGTGCACCCTGATTTGTTAAACGCATGGGGATACGGGGCTGCCGAGCAAAGCGGAGAGATTCCTGTCTGGAATTTATTCGGTCTGGAAGTGCAAAAGGTCGGCTACCAGGGGCAGGTGCTTCCCATTTTGCTTGCATCTTATTTGCTGGCAAAAATTGAGCGCTTTTTGACAAAGCGGACGCCTGAGAGCATTCAGCTCCTTGTCGTGGCACCGATTACGCTGCTCGTCACAGGTTTTGCTTCATTTATTGTCATTGGACCGATTACGTTTGCCATCGGAAATGTCTTAACATCAGGCCTTATTGCTGTCTTTGAACAATTCGCCGTACTGGGCGGACTGTTATATGGCGGACTTTACGCCGCTCTCGTCATTACCGGAATGCATCATACATTCCTTGCCGTTGACCTTCAGCTGATCGGCTCAAAGCTCGGCGGAACATTTTTATGGCCGATGCTGGCGCTGTCCAATATCGCACAAGGTTCAGCCGCGCTTGCGATGATGTTTATTGTCAAAGATGAGAAGCAGAAAGGCCTGTCTCTGACATCCGGCATTTCAGCTTATCTCGGAATTACCGAACCGGCGCTGTTCGGGGTGAATCTCAGATACAGATTTCCGTTTGTGATCGCGATGATCAGCTCGGGGATTGCCGGAATGTTCATTTCCTCGCAAGGGGTTTTGGCAAGCTCAGTCGGCGTCGGCGGTGTACCCGGCATTTTCTCTATCATGAGCCAATACTGGGGAGCGTTTGCAATCGGGATGGCGATCGTGCTGATCGCGCCGTTCGCCGGAACATATCTCTATGCAAAATTAAAAATGAAATAAGAGAGGGAGAGGGGCGCGCATATTTGTCAGCCCTTTTCCCATTTCATAAAGAAGAAAACGGTGGTGTTGAAAAGTGGAAACGAAAGAAAATCCATGGTGGAAAAAAGCAGTCGTCTATCAGATTTATCCGAAAAGCTTTAAAGATACAACAGGGAACGGTGTCGGCGACATTCGCGGCATCATTGAAAAGCTCGACTACATCAAGGAGCTCGCCTGTGATGTCATTTGGCTGACGCCGATTTATCAATCGCCGCAAAACGACAACGGCTATGACATCAGCGACTATTACAACATTCATGAAGAATATGGAACAATGGCCGACTTTGAAGAGCTTCTAGAAGAGGCCCACAAGCGCGGCATAAAGGTGATCATGGATCTTGTCGTCAACCATACATCAACAGAGCACAAATGGTTTAAAGAAGCAGTGTCCGGAAAAGAAAACCCGTATCGCGACTTTTATATTTGGAAGGACATGAAGCCGGACGGTGCTCCGCCGACAAACTGGGAATCGAAGTTCGGCGGCTCGGCGTGGGAGTTTCATGAAGGGACCGGACAGTATTATCTCCATCTCTATGATGTCACACAGGCGGATTTGAATTGGGAGAACGATGAAGTCAGAAAAAAAGTGTACGAGATGATGCATTTCTGGTTTGAAAAAGGAATCGACGGCTTCAGACTTGATGTCATCAATGTCATCTCAAAAGACCAGCGTTTCCCTGATGATGATCAAGGGGACGGGCGCAGATTTTATACGGACGGGCCGAGGGTTCACGAGTTTCTGAATGAAATGAACAGGGAGGTCTTTTCAAAATACGACAGCATGACGGTCGGGGAAATGTCATCGACCACAATCGCAGATTGCATCAGGTATACAAACCCTGAAAGCCGGGAGCTCGATATGGTGTTTAACTTTCACCATTTAAAGGCCGACTATCCAAACGGGGAAAAATGGGCGCTTGCGGATTTTGATTTTCTAAAGCTGAAGAAGATTCTTTCTGAATGGCAGACTGAAATGAATAAAGGGGGCGGGTGGAACGCATTGTTCTGGTGCAACCACGACCAGCCGCGGATCGTCTCACGCTACGGCGACGACGGAACATACCGCATAAAATCTGCGAAAATGCTGGCAACCGCGATTCATATGCTTCAGGGGACACCATACATTTATCAGGGAGAAGAGCTCGGGATGACCAACCCGAAATTCGAGGACATCTCTCTTTACCGGGATGTCGAATCTCTCAATATGTACCGTCTGATGAAAGAAGCAGGAAAGCCGGAAGCCGAAATCATCGAAATCCTGAAAGCGAAGTCCCGTGATAATTCAAGGACGCCGGTGCAGTGGAACGGAGAAGAAAATGCCGGGTTTACGACGGGGACACCGTGGATTCCGGTGCCTGACAACTACAAAGAAATCAACGCAGAAAAAGCGCTCAGCGATCCTGATTCGATTTTCTACCATTATAAAAAGCTGAATGAGCTCCGCAAGGAATTCGATATCATCACAACCGGAGATTATCAGCTGATTCTGGAAGACGATCAAGCGCTCTATGCGTATTTGAGAAACGGAGCGGATGAAAAACTGCTGGTGATCAATAATTTTTACGGGAAAGAGACCGAGTTCCAGTTGCCTGCTGATATTGATATTGAAGGCTATGATGCCAAGGTTCTCATTTCCAATGACACCGATCTTCCTGAGTCATTTACACGCTTTAAAGTGAAACCGTATCAATCGATTGTTTATCATCTTGCCAAACCATGCTAAACTAAGCGTGGTGGTAAAAAAATGAAGATCAACAAGTATATGATGATTTACAAACAAATTGCAGAACAAATCGATCAAAGCATACTGAATGCCGGAGATATCCTGCCGTCTGAAAACGACCTTGCCGAACAGCACGACACCTCGAGGGAAACGGTTCGGAAAGCGCTGAATGTGCTTGCCCAGAACGGATATATTCAAAAGATTAAAGGAAAGGGGTCAGTCGTGCTGCACAGGGAGAAAATGCAGTTCCCGGTTTCCGGTTTGGTCAGCATTAAGGAACTTTCAGAAACGCTTGGCAAAGAGACAAGCACGACGGTCCACGAGTTCGGCTTGACGCATCCGGATGCATATATTCAAAAGCAGCTTCGCACTTCTGGAGATGAAGAGGTATGGCGGGTCGTCAGATCGCGGAATATTAACGGAGAGCGCATCATCCTGGATAAAGACTATTTTATCCGCAAGCATGTGCCGCTCTTGACGAAAGAAATATGCGAGGACTCGATCTACCAATACCTTGAAGGTGAATGCGGGCTCGTCATCAGCTATGCCCATAAGGAAATTGTGGTCGAGCCATGTACGGCTGAGGATCAAGAATATTTGGATTTGAACGGATACGAACACATTGTGGTTGTGAAGAATTTTGTTTTCCTTGATGATACAACCTTGTTTCAATATACGGAAAGCAGACACCGCTTGGATAAATTCCGTTTTGTCGATTTTGCAAGAAGAGAAAAGTAGCACGGTGCGCCTGACGGCGGCCGTGTTTTTTTATGCAGCCGTTTCTCATCACGTCCGCATTGAATATGCTACAGCAGGTGTAAATGAGAAATGGAGGATGTATCAATGATTCATGAAACCGTAAAGATCGGAAAGAACGTGGTATTGGGAGAGCAGGCTGTCATTGAAGAAAATGTGGTCATCGGGGACAACGTAACAATCGGTCATCATGCCATTATTAAAAAGGATACTCAGATCGGCAGCGGGGTAAAAATCGGCGATTTGGCCGTCCTTGGCAAAGCAGCTTCTTCAAATAAAAAAATGGCCCGCCAGCCGAAGCAGACAGGAGCGCCTTTGCGGATAGAAGATGATGCCGTAGTCGGAGCGAGCGCTGTTATTTATCGGGATGTGCTGTTGGAACAAGGTGTTTTCGTGGGAGACATGGCGAGCATTCGCGAAAATGTCGCGATCGGAAGAGAAAGCATTATAGGACGCAACGCGATGGTTGAAAACAATACCAAAATTGGAAAGAGAGTGACGATTCAAACGGGCTGCTATATCACCGCTGATATGACGATCGAAGATGAAGTGTTTATCGGTCCTTGCTGTTCCACATCAAATGATAAATATATGGGAATGGGAAACTACCCGTATCAAGGTCCAACTATTAAAAGAGGAGCGAAAATCGGGAACAACGCAACATTGCTGCCGGCGGTCGTCATCGGGGAGCATGCGGTCATCGGAGCGGGCGCCGTCATCACAAAAGATGTTCCCGCAGGCAAAACGGCTGTGGGCAATCCAGGCCGATTGCTGAAATGAACGGTTTTTCAATCTTATCTGTGTTATATAACGTGTCTGCAAAAAAGAGAGATCATAGGATATAGAGCTTCAATATCTTTTAAAGACCATTGCAGCCAGAAAATGAAAAGAAATGGGGGTGGAAAAATGTCCATTCAAAACGCGGTGATGAACGGGGGGTTTGAGACGGGAACCTTCTCGCCTTGGGTAGGCGTAAACGCATTTGTTACAAGCCAGTTTTCGCACTCAGGATTTTTCTCTGCGAGATTTTTGGGCGGACCAGTCACGTCATATATTGCTCAATTTGTTCCGGCCAGGGCTGGGGAAGGAAGCGAATTTCTGGTTTCTCTTGCGCGAGCGGGATTTCTCCCGGCACCTTCTGTAACGATACAAGTTACTTATTTTAATAGTCAATTTAATTTTCTCGGATACGGGTTATTTGCCACTGTGCCGTCAAGCAGAATACCGGCAGCCGAAAATGGGACATGGCTTGAAGTCTATCAAACAACTTCACCGGCTCCCCCTGGCACCACCCAGGCATTCATTTTGATCAACAACATTCCGCAGGCGGGAACTGCAAGCGTGCTTGTGGATGATGTTGCTCTATTAAGTGTTGAGGGTGGAGGAGGTCCGACGGGAGCCACGGGTCCAACAGGAGCCACGGGTCCAACTGGAGCAACAGGTCCGACGGGTCCAACGGGAGCGACCGGACCAACAGGAGCGACGGGAGCAACTGGAGCGACAGGTCCAACCGGAGTAACAGGTCCGACCGGAGCCACAGGAGCGACCGGAGCCACAGGAGCAACAGGAGCCACGGGAGCGACAGGTCCGACGGGTGCAACCGGAGTCACAGGTCCAACGGGAGTAACTGGCCCGACAGGTCCGACAGGCGCAACAGGCCCAATCGGAGCAACAGGGGCAACAGGTCCGACGGGAGCCACTGGAGCGACGGGTCCAACTGGAGCCACAGGAGCGACCGGAGCCATCGGCCCAACAGGAGCAACGGGAGCGACAGGTCCAACTGGAGTGACTGGAGCCACCGGAGCGACAGGTCCGACGGGAGTAACTGGTGCAACGGGAGCGACAGGCGCAACAGGTCCAACGGGCGCAACTGGCCCGACAGGTCCGACAGGAGCAACCGGCCCAACCGGAGTAACTGGTGCCACCGGAGCAACAGGTCCAACGGGGGCAACGGGCCCAACCGGAGCAACGGGAGTAACCGGCCCAACAGGGGCAACGGGAGCGACCGGAGCAACAGGTCCAACGGGAGTAACCGGCCCAACAGGGGCAACGGGAGCGACCGGAGCAACAGGTCCAATGGGAGTAACCGGCCCAACAGGAGTGACCGGAGCGACGGGACCAACGGGAGCGACAGGAGCAACAGGAGCGACAGGAGCAACAGGAGCGACCGGCCCAACCGGAGTAACTGGAGCCACCGGAGCGACAGGTCCGACGGGAGCGACAGGTCCAACGGGAGTAACTGGCCCAACAGGGGCAACTGGAGCGACCGGACCAACAGGTCCAACCGCTCCAACGGGAGCAACGGGAGTGACAGGTGCAACGGGAGTGACAGGTCCAACGGGAGCAACAGGTCCGACAGGAGCAACAGGACCAGGAAGTTTGTTGGGAACACCGGCGCAGTCTACTGATCCTGTTTCACTTACAGTTGGAACCGAAACACCAATTCTAACGACGACTGTTACCTCTTCAGCCGGACAGAATATAAAACTCGATTCTATGGCTGAAGTTGATATTATCATAGGGCCAGCTACTACTTTTGAATACAGTATAATTTTTACATTATATAGAAATAACGGCGCTATCGCACAAGTGTCTGTTGATTCTCAGGATGAAAAATCGGCAGGTTCGGTTCGTGTATATGGTGATATTCCTAACCTTACATGGGTTGATACACCAGGTTCAGGAACACAAACTTATGAGGTTAGAATTAATGTAACAGGGACTAACCTTTTGGCAGCCAACGTTAATACGAGAGCGCTAAATGCTGTAATATTTGATTGATTGTAAAATGAAGAGTCCCCTTTAAGTTTTCATAAAGCTTAAAGGGGGTTTTTGTTTAAATTGATAGAAAAGATTTTAAGGAAATATGGATTTTATCGATTAGTTAATTATAAATTTATTATTCATAGCGATTGGGGTTATAAAAATTCAGAGAAATAGAGTTTTATCCAAACGGTATTCATAGATATTTCATATTTTGTTTGAGGGATATTATTATCTCAATTTTTGAGAAAGGGTGGTGAAACGTGATTGACCATTGAAAATCGAATAATAAATGGAGGGTTCGAAACAGGTTCTCTGCCGCCTTGGACAGGATTTAATGCCGTAGTTACTTCTAATTTCAGCCATTCAGGGATTTATAGCGTTAACTTAGTAACTTCATCGATTGGTATCATAGCCCAGAGCTTTCTGGTTAACCCGGGAGAGAATTTTGAATTTGTTATATCTATTTCAAAAGCTAGCAGCGCTCCTAATCCTGCGATTGTAATAACCGTAGATTATTATAACTCCTCTTTTAACTTTTTGTCGCAGGGATTAAGTTTAACAATTCCAGTAAACCGTCTATCTGCAGTAAATGTTTGGAATGAAATATATGCCGCAACGAATATTGCTCCTCCTGGTACTGCTATAGGGGTGTTAACTGTTCAAAAACTTCCTCTTAGTGGGGGGGCACCAATACTAATTGATGATGTTGCAATGATAACAATTGATCAACCAGGAGCAACAGGTCCGATAGGAGCGACGGGTCCAACGGGAGCGACGGGTGCCACCGGGCCAACCGGAGCCACCGGAGTGACAGGTCCGACGGGAGCAACAGGTGTAACGGGAGCGACCGGAGCAACAGGTCCGATGGGAGCAACCGGAGCGACCGGAGCAACGGGAGTAACCGGGGCAACTGGTGCAACGGGAGCAACAGGTGCCACAGGCGCAACCGGTCCGACGGGTGCAACGGGAGCGACAGGAGTAACCGGAGCAACAGGTCCGACAGGCGCCACAGGAGCCACCGGAGTAACCGGGCCAACGGGAGTAACCGGAGCAACAGGCGCAACGGGAGCGACCGGAGCCACGGGTCCAACGGGAGTAACCGGAGCAACAGGCGCAACAGGTCCGACAGGAGCAACCGGGGCAACTGGTGCAACAGGAGCGACCGGCCCAACAGGAGCGACCGGCCCAACAGGAGAAACGGGAGCAACCGGAGCGACAGGTCCGACAGGCGCCACAGGAGCAACCGGAGCAACAGGTCCAACTGGAGTAACAGGCGCAACCGGTCCGACCGGAGCCACCGGAGCGACGGGTCCAACAGGAGCAACCGGAGCCACCGGAGCGACGGGTCCAACAGGAGCAACGGGAGCAACCGGAGCAACAGGACCAACTGGAGTAACCGGACCAACGGGAGCGACAGGAACAACCGGGGCAACAGGTGCCACCGGAGCAACAGGAGCAACTGGAGTAACAGGCGCAACCGGTCCGACCGGAGCCACCGGAGCGACGGGTCCAACAGGAGCAACCGGAGCCACCGGAGCAACAGGTGCCACCGGAGCGACAGGAGCCACAGGAGCAACCGGCCCAACCGGTGCAATCGGAGCGACAGGTCCGACAGGCGCAACGGGAGCGACTGGTGCAACAGGAGCAACTGGTGCAACGGGAGCAACCGGGCCAACAGGTCCGACAGGCGCCACAGGTCCGACGGGAGCAATCGGAGCAACAGGTCCGACGGGAGCAACTGGAGCCACAGGAGCGACCGGGGCAACCGGCCCAACAGGACCAACAGGAGCAACCGGCCCAACAGGAGCGACGGGTCCAACGGGAGCGACAGGTCCGACGGGAGCGACAGGTCCGACGGGAGCAACCGGTGCAATCGGAGCGACGGGTCCAACAGGAGCAACCGGCCCAACAGGAACAACAGGAGCGACGGGAGCAACTGGAGCAACGGGTCCGACGGGAGCAACTGGAGCAACGGGAGTGACAGGAGCCACCGGGGCAACAGGAGCAACTGGAGCAACGGGAGTGACAGGAGCCACCGGGGCAACAGGAGCAACCGGCCCGACAGGTCCGACGGGAGCAATCGGAGCAACAGGTCCGACGGGAGCCACCGGAGCGACAGGCCCAACAGGAGCAACGGGAGCCACCGGAGCAACAGGAGCCACCGGGGCAACAGGAGCGACAGGAGCCACCGGGGCAACAGGAGCGACAGGAGCCACCGGAGCGACAGGACCAACGGGAGCCACCGGAGCAACAGGTCCAACCGGAGTAACTGGACCAACCGGAGCCACCGGAGCGACGGGGCCAACAGGAGCAACGGGAGCCACCGGAGCAACAGGTCCAACTGGAGTAACAGGCGCCACCGGCCCAACTGGTGTCACGGGAGCCACCGGAGCGACGGGTCCAACTGGAGCAACGGGTCCAACGGGAGCCGCAGGAGCAACCGGGGCAACAGGAGCCACCGGACCAACAGGAGCCACCGGAGCGACAGGTCCAACGGGGGCAACCGGAGTAACCGGACCAACCGGTCCGACAGGAGCCACCGGGGCAACAGGAGCGACAGGAGCCACCGGGGCAACAGGAGCGACAGGAGCCACCGGGGCAACAGGAGCGACAGGAGCCACCGGAGCGACAGGACCAACGGGAGCAACCGGAGCAACAGGTCCAACCGGTCCGACAGGCGCCACGGGAGCGACTGGTGCAACAGGAGCAACCGGAGCAACCGGCCCGACAGGTCCGACGGGAGCAATCGGAGCAACAGGTCCGACGGGAGCCACCGGAGCGACAGGCCCAACAGGAGCAACGGGAGCCACCGGAGCAACAGGAGCGACAGGAGCCACCGGGGCAACAGGAGCGACAGGAGCCACCGGGGCAACAGGAGCGACAGGAGCCACCGGGGCAACAGGAGCGACAGGAGCCACCGGGGCAACAGGAGCGACAGGAGCCACCGGAGCGACAGGACCAACGGGAGTAACCGGAGCGACAGGTCCGACGGGAGCAATCGGAGCAACAGGTCCGACGGGAGCCACCGGAGCAACCGGCCCAACCGGTGCAATCGGAGCGACAGGTCCGACAGGTGCCACCGGAGCAACAGGTGCCACCGGAGCGACAGGTCCAACGGGAGCAACCGGAGTGACAGGTCCGACGGGAGCGACAGGAGCCACCGGAGCGACGGGTCCAACTGGAGCAACGGGTCCAACGGGAGCCACCGGAGCAACGGGAGCCACCGGAGCCACCGGAGCAACCGGGGCAACAGGTGCCACCGGAGCGACAGGACCAACGGGGGCAACCGGAGTAACCGGAGCAACCGGTCCGACAGGAGCAACCGGTCCAACGGGAGCGACAGGAACAACCGGGGCAACAGGTGCCACCGGACCAACAGGAGCAACAGGTCCGACGGGAGTAACCGGAGCCACCGGAGCGACAGGTCCAACGGGGGCAACCGGAGTAACCGGACCAACCGGAGTGACAGGTCCGACGGGAGCAACGGGAGCAACGGGAGCGACAGGAGCCACCGGGGCAACAGGAGCAACAGGAGCAACGGGAGTGACAGGAGCCACCGGAGCGACAGGACCAACGGGAGTAACCGGAGCCACCGGAGCGACAGGACCAACGGGAGTAACCGGAGCCACCGGAGCGACAGGTCCAACAGGAGCAACGGGAGCAACCGGAGCAACAGGTCCAACCGGAGCCACCGGAGCGATGGGTCCAACAGGAGCAACAGGAGCCACCGGAGCAACAGGTCCAACCGGAGCGACGGGTCCAACTGGAGCCACCGGGGCAACCGGAGTGACAGGAGCAACAGGCCCTACGGGAGCGACGGGTCCAACAGGAGCAACGGGAGCCACCGGAGCAACAGGTCCAACCGGACCAACCGGTCCGACAGGAGCCACCGGAGCGACGGGTCCAACAGGAGCAGCGGGAGCAACAGGAGTAACAGGAGCGACAGGACCAACAGGACCAACAGGAGCAACTGGAGCCACAGGAGCAACCGGCCCAACTGGTGCCACGGGAGCCACCGGAGCGACGGGTCCAAGTGGAGCAACGGGTCCAACGGGAGCCACAGGAGCAACGGGTCCGACAGGTCCACAGGGTCCAACGGGTCCGCCGGGTGAAGTAGGAGTAATGGTAGTAGCTGGTCCAACCGGCCCAACAGGACCAGCTAGTCCACAAACCGCTATTTTCTTTAACAATCTATTTGGGTCTACTACTGTTTACAATCCACCAACGATTCCTTTAAATACAGAAGTAACTGTTGTGTCGGTTCCTAATGTATCGGTCACTAGTGGGCAAAATATTAAGGTGGATTATGCATTGGCGATAGAAGCCGTAAATACTGCAAACAGTAATATAATTTTTGAAATAAGGCTATATAGAGGTGGAACTTTAGTTCAAACAAGAATATTTAATAGAAGTCTCGCGGCTGCCGGCACTCAAAGGTTTCCATTAGCCAGCACAATTGTTGATACAATTCCTGCCACCGCAACAGTTGAATATTCCGTTAGGGTAGCGGTAACAATGGCTTCAAACGTTACTTCCGCTGCAGCATTTAATAGAGATTTAAATCTCATTCGGTTCCCTTAAAGGGAGGTTTCCCCTTTTGAAGTTTAATATTAAGTGAAAGAACGTTGCTTTAAAGTTAATATAGTTTGATTCACTTGGATTTAGCTTCTATAAATGTGTTTTAATCGTATGGAAAATAACGTGACCGAGCGTAGTAAGGAAACATAGTATATGTTAGCTTCATTCTTGAAAAGAGAATTGAAGCTAATCTAGTGAAAGGGAGGTAAAATCCTAGATGTCGATCCAAAATTTGGTTGTAAACGGCAGCTTTGAAAACGGGGCACTTCCACCCTGGGTAGGCCAAAATGCAACCGTCACAACTCAGTTTTCTCATTCTGGTTTTTGGTCGGCAAGATTACTGGGCGGGGCTGTTACTTCTTTTATTGCACAATTTGTTCCGGTAGATGCAGGAGAAGGTTTGGAGTTTTTAGTTTCTCTTGCTAAAGAAGGTTTTCCTGCTCCATCGCCTCAGGTGCAAATTCAAGTGTCTTATTTTGATAGTTCATTTAATTTTCTAGGCCAAGGTCTCTTTTTAAATATCCCGTTCAACAGACTACCGATTGTTCAAAATAATACATGGCTTGAAGTCTATCAAACGACGACCCCAGCTCCAGCTGGCTCTACTATGGCTTTCATTTTGATTAATACTTTGCCGCAGGCAGGTACAGCGAATGTCATTGTAGATGATGTAGCACTATTAGATGTAGAAGGCGGAGGAACAGGTCCAACAGGTCCAACTGGCCCGACAGGTCCAACCGGCCCGACAGGAGCGACAGGTCCAACAGGTCCAACCGGCCCGACGGGAGCGACAGGTCCAACAGGTCCAACCGGCCCGACAGGAGCGACAGGTCCAACAGGTCCAACAGGTCCAACTGGCCCGACAGGAGCGACAGGTCCAACAGGTCCAACCGGTCCGACAGGAGCAACCGGCCCGACAGGAGCGACAGGTCCAACCGGAGCAACAGGTCCGACAGGAGCAACCGGCCCGACAGGTCCGACGGGAGCGACAGGTCCAACCGGAGCAACCGGAGCAACAGGTCCGACAGGAGCGACAGGTCCGACAGGAGCAACCGGCCCGACAGGAGCAACAGGAGCAACCGGAGCGACAGGAGCAACAGGTCCGACGGGAGCAACAGGTCCGACGGGAGCAACAGGTCCGACAGGAGCAACTGGTGCAACGGGAGCAACCGGAGCGACGGGAGCAACCGGTCCAACAGGAGCAACGGGTCCAACAGGAGCAACAGGTCCGACGGGAGCAACTGGTGCAACGGGAGCAACCGGAGCGACAGGAGCAACCGGCCCGACAGGAGCAACCGGAGCGACAGGTCCGACAGGAGCAACAGGTCCGACGGGAGCAACAGGTCCGACAGGAGCAACGGGAGCAACCGGAGCAACAGGTCCGACGGGAGCAACGGGAGCAACCGGAGCGACAGGAGCAACAGGTGCAACGGGAGCAACCGGAGCAACAGGTCCGACGGGAGCAACGGGAGCAACGGGAGCGACAGGTCCGACGGGAGCAACTGGTGTAACCGGCCCGACAGGTCCAACAGGTCCGACAGGAGTAACCGGCCCGACAGGTCCAACCGGAGCAACTGGCCCGACAGGTCCAACCGGTCCGACAGGTCCAACAGGAGCAACTGGCCCGACAGGAGCAACTGGCCCGACAGGTCCAATCGGTCTGACGGGAGCAACCGGTCCAACAGGAGCAACGGGTCCAACAGGAGCAACAGGTCCGACGGGAGCAACTGGTGCAACGGGAGCAACCGGCCCGACAGGAGCAACCGGAGCGACAGGTCCGACAGGTCCGACAGGAGCAACCGGAGCAACTGGCCCAACGGGAGCGACAGGTCCAACAGGAGCAACCGGCGCGACAGGTCCAACAGGTCCAACCGGTCCGACAGGAGCAACCGGAGCAACCGGAGCAACAGGTCCGACAGGAGCAACAGGAGCAACAGGAGCAACCGGAGCAACAGGTCCAACAGGTCCGACCGGCCCAACAGGCCCGACCGGCCCTTAATATCTATCGGGTATTAGCAAAGTTTCCAATTAAATGTTTGTTTTCCCGAAAGTTCGCTGTAACGCTACGCGAATGATTCAGGGGGGCAGTAAACCGTAGGTTTACTGCCTTTTTTCTTTCTTTAATTCTAAGAATAAAAAAACATCCCTGTCACTATTTTGTGAAAGGGATGTTTTTGATTGATTAGCCTTTACGTTGGCTAAATGATTGAATGGCTGAGACTACCTGATCCACATTGACTTGGTCATGACAGGGGAGGGTGATCGTATTTTGTTCAAGAAAAATGGAATTGGGTTTAATCTGCCTGTATTTGCGGCGGTAATAGGTAGTGCCGCTTAAGCAATAGGTGCCAAAAGTCGACTCTATATGGCAGTCGCTCAAATATTGAATCAATTCGTCGCGAACGATGTTTTTTGGAACTTTGAAAACGGCGGATTGTATGTTGTGTACAACGTCAGGACCGATTTTTTGACTTTGGAATCCGAGGGGTTCAAGTCGTTCACTATATGCTTTCTGCTGAAGGTTTCTGCGATGAATGATGTCATCTAGTTTTCGGAGCTGTTTAATTCCAAGAGCGGCTTGGATATCAGATAATCTATAGTTATAGCCGAAATCCATAAAATCCATTTGGCCGTCAGCGATGGCGGCGCCATGATTTAATTTGACAGAAAGCCATTCTTTCAACGCTTCCCGGTCGGTTGTAATTGCCCCGCCTTCGCCTGTCGTAAGCAGCTTTCTGGGGTGAAAGCTGAAACAGGTAAGATCGGCAATTTTTCCGGATTTACAGCCGTATTCACTGCTGCCGATCGCACACGCGGCATCATCCACAAGCGGTAAGCCGTACGCTTCACAAATGTGTTTGATGTTGGTGATGCCTGTCGGGTTTCCCAGAGCATCTACAAAAAGAACGGCTTTTGTACGGGACGTGATTTGACTTTCCAGCTCTTCTGGAAGCATGTTAAATGTTTCAAGATCGACATCGGCAAAAACCGGCTTGGCGCCTAAATCTTCTATTACATTGACAGTGGCGGGAAACGAAAAGTCTGAGACGATCACTTCATCTCCGGGTTGCACGTTCAGGCTTTTAAGGCACATCGATAAAGCCGTTGTAGCCGATGTTGTTAAAAAAGCATGCTTTGCATTGACATACTGACTAATATGATCTGCAAATGTTTTGACGAAAGGGCCTTTTGTCAGCATGCCGGAAGAAAATATTTCTTTTAATTCTGCTTCCACTTCTTCAAACGTAATATACGGCTCGATCAATTTAATCATGAGAGCTCCTCATCTTTCACCCTTCGGTTTTTGATCACCTTTGCCGGCACGCCTACCGCTATGCTGTAAGGGGGGATATGACGATTGACGACAGCGTTTGCTCCGATTTTGGAGTGGGCGCCGATCGTAACGCCTGCTAAGATAGACGCACCGATCCCGATGTTGCAGTTTTCTTCAATATGAATAGGAGCGAATGTAAGCGGCGAAAACAAAATGGTACTGTCAGGTTTATCAGGATCGGTATGGTAGGCGGCGTGTATCCGGACATTCGGTCCGATTCCGGCAAATTCTCCGATTGTAACTCCTCCGGCACCGTGTATAAAACATTGCTGTCCGATCCAGCTGTTTGCGCCGATGATCAGGTCATGCTTGTAATAGCCTTTTAAAATCGTGTCATGGCCGATATAAACGTTATCTCCGATATAGATGTTTTCCGGATGAAAAATGCGGACCCCGTCTTCAATAACGACATTTTCGCCGCATCCTCCGAGCTGGGAAAGGGTGAATTCACCTTTTCCTTCGCTTTTCCATTGTTTCAACAAAAGCGCCTCCTTTCTTATTGATCCAAATTTTTTTGAATGCTTTCAGCTGTTCTTCTGATCCCTTCTTCCAGATCCACTTTTGCGCTGAAACCTAGCATTTCTTTTGCTTTATTGACCTGAGGGATGCGAAGTTCAATATCGGCTTCTTTTTTCTCCCCAAAGAAGATTTGCGATTTTGATCCGAGAACTCTGATAATCGTGCTTGCCAATCCGTATACGGTGATCACAGTGCGTTCGTTGCCGATGTTGAAAGACTCTCCAATGGCTTCTTCCATCGTCAAACAGCGCAATATTCCGTCGATCATGTCATCTACATAACACCAGGCCCGGATTTGCGTTCCGTCGCCGTGAATATAGATCGGCTCATCTAACAGAGCTCTGTGAACCATCGTTTTGATGGCGCCTTCCCCGACTTGTTCCGGTCCATAAACATTAAAAGGGCGGACGGTGACGGTCGGGAGCCCCAGTTCTTTAAAATAGGCATACGCCATATGTTCCTCGGCGAGTTTGCTGACAGCATATGTCCAGCGTGCTTCTCCCACCGCTCCTAAAACAGTATGACTGGTCTCGCGTGCTCTGAAAGCGATTTGGCCAAACACTTCACTTGTACTGAAACAGACGACCCTTTTGCATTCGCTTAAACCGGCAGCCGCTTCAAGCAGATTGGCTGAACCGATCATGTTGACCTGCATCGTTTTAACCGGATTTTGAATGACTGTGTCAATCCCTGCGATGCCGGCGGCGTGGACAATGTGACTGGCCCCTTGGATCGCCTTTTTAAGCGCGTTCACATCCAAAATGTCTCCCTGTACCACTTTCAAGTGAGGATGGTCCCGGTAAGATTTATACCGGAGGGAGTCTCTTGAAAAATTGTCGTATACGGTGACGCTGTTGCGCTCTATCAGCTTTCCTATTAAAGAGGATCCGATAAAGCCTGCTCCGCCAGTTATGAAAATATGCTGGCCGGATAACTCTGTCATATCGCTCATCTTGTTCACCTGCTTGTTTCGTTTTTTTTGAAATACAAATCCCCGACGCGAAAGGTGTTCAACATCATCCCGAAAGTAGCGCCTGATAAACAGCCAGCGTTTTTTTGCTGTTTTTCACCATATCATGATGAACTTCTGCATATTTTCTTCCTTTCTGGCCGATTTCCGGCAGCATATCCCGGTTTTTCAGTACATTTTCAATCACTTCTGTAATGTTGTCGGGATTTGCTCTTATGAGAGGCAGTTCGGAAGGATAGTGATCCTTCATAAAATCACTGACCCAGCAGATAACGGGTTTCCCCATTGCCATCGATTCGACGGCAAATAATCCATAGCTGCCGATATGAAGCTGATCAATGATCAAATCCGCCTTTTGATAGATTTTCTTTGCCTGTTCATGAGAAACCCCTCGTACTAGGTGAAAATGAAAATCGTATTTTTCTTTTAAAGACTCCACCGCCTTAAGGATATGGCGGGTTCCTTTTATTTCTGGAGAGGTGGGGGCATGAACGATGAGCGGCTTTTCATTTGACCTGTAGTCAGGAATATAGCGGTCAAGCTGGATCATGGTTGGAATCATGTGGATATGCTCATAATAGTCTTTTACATATTCGTAAAGTTCCATATCGGCGACGATGCAGTGCTGGACATATTGTGAAATTCGTTTGAGGTGATATCGAATTCGCGCTTCGTTTTTCGTTTTTACAACGGCGTATGGATTTGTTTTAGCCAATGTTGAATAAAGCCTCACATCGCTGCCCCAATGATGCATGATCATTGGTTTCCCCGCCTGTTTTAAAATGGGATAATCCGACATGTCCAGCGTAAAGCTCGTGCCAAAATGAAAATGGAACAAATCATAGGATGGCAAGAGATCATTGGCAAGCCTTCTCAGCTTCGCATTCATGGCGGGCGTATTGCGTTCTTTCAGCAATGACCAGGTGTAGTCGGCAGCGTAATTTAAATAATAAGGATAGTAATTTAAAGTGTGTGCAAGCGCGCCATGCTGTGAGAGCCCTTTAGCCAATGTGTTCATTTGGTTGGCGATTTCCATTGTGCCTTGCAAAACGCGGATTTGCCCAGCCGGAGATTCGGTTTTTTCATGAACGGGAAGGTCAAGTTTCGGACTGCTTTCGGTTTCTGCTCCATCTCCTTTTTGAAGATAGGCCGCGCTCTCTTTTTCCCTTCCGGTGCGCAGGCACACTTTTCCCATCAGCAGATTTAAAAATCTGTTATCAGGAAAAAGGTCAAGCCCCCTCCAGAGCCACAGCCAGGCGTTATGGTCATGGCCGAGATAAACAGAAAGAGAGGCTTGAAGAAAATAAAAATCAGGCTCGTTATGCGAGCCGTCAGCTTCCCACTCTTTTAGGCGTTTCATGGCTTTGTTCCAATCTTTTTGTTCCAGACAATGAATGATGTCTGATTTGAAATCTTTCATGATGACCTCCCATCGATCATGCCGCTTTTAATTTCTCCTTTATATGGCAGAATAAAAACACTTTGTGCGCTCTATCATACGTATAAATGAATCTATATGACTGTGTATTTGTGCGAGAGTGTAAGAGAAAAACGTTAAACACATGTTCACTAGTAGTATTTCATTCAAGCGAGAAAAGAAAGTTCTATAAAAACCACTTTGGAAATGGCGCAGCCTGAAATGCTAAAACAGTGACAGCGGCACAAACGCGATCAGCTGCTGGTTCATATTTTATGGGTAGATTTTAAAAAAGAGTCTCAGGGAGTGAAGGCTTTGGTTACAATCAGTCTATGTATGATTGTCAAAAATGAAGAAGAAGTATTGGCGAGATGCCTTGATACAGTGAAAGACATTGTAGATGAAATTAACATTGTGGATACGGGGTCGACAGATCAAACCGTAGAGATTGCGAAGCGATACACGGACCGCGTCTTTTTCTTTGAATGGATCGGCGATTTTGCGGCTGCCCGCAATGAATCGTTCAAACACGCCACGAAGGATTATATTCTCTATCTGGATGCGGATGATGTGTTGCTTGAGAAAGATCAGAAAAAATTAAAAGAGTTGAAGGAAACGCTTGATCCTTCCGTTGATTCCGTGTCCATGTACTATGATGCGGGAACAGACGAATTCGGAAATGTGACCTTAAGGTACCGCCGCAACCGCCTGGTGAAAAGGGAGAAAAACTTTAAATGGAAAGGCGACTGCCATCAATATTTGGAGGTATTCGGGAACATCATCAATGCCGATATCTCGGTGACGCATAAAAAAATCCGCCACTCTGTCGGACGAAACCTCAATATTTACCAAAAGAAGATCGATCGCGGCGACACGTTTACCCCGCGCGACTATTTTTACTACGGAAATGAATTAAGAGAAAACAGACACTACGAAAAAGCAATTGAAAGCTACAATAAAAACATTGAAATGAAAGAAGGATGGATTGAAGACAAAGTATACGCCTGCATCAACAAAGCCGACTGCCACCGCTTTCTCGGCGACTTGGATAATGAGCTGAGATCGCTCTTCCAGTCATTTGAATTTTCCAAAACGCCTCGTGCCGAAACATGCTCAAGAATCGGCTATAACTTTCAGCGGCGGCGGGAATACAATGCCGCTATCTACTGGTATGAGCTGGCAACAACACTGGTGCCTGATTCGAATAAATGGAGCTTCACCTATCCGGCATATTACACTTGGTACCCTCACTTGCAAATGTGCGTGTGCTACTACAATTTAGGAGACTTTGAAAAGTCGTATCAGCACAATGAAGAGGCGAGAAAATACCGTCCCGATGACAAATCCGTCCTTCATAACAAACAGCTGCTGGAAGGGAAATTAGGCATGAACAAATAAGCATGGTCAAGACTTACTGAACAAGTAGGTCTTTTTTTATGAAAAAAATCAAGCCGTGCCAAATTACCGGCAGGCATCATAACTTATTTTGGAACTTTTTGATTTTAGAGGAGGAACAGAGATGATCCCGTTAATCAATTTAAAACGCCAGTTTCAAACGGTAAAACAAGATATTTTACAAGAGTTTGAGCATGTGTTGGACAGCGGCCAATATATATTGGGGCCGAAGGTTGAAGAGCTGGAGAAAAGAATAGCCGAAAAGCTTGGTGTAAAAGAAGCGGTCGCGGTCGCCAACGGAACGGATGCATTAGTGCTGACGCTCGAAGCTTTCGGTATCGGCAAAGGGGATGAGGTCATTACGACGCCGTTCACTTTTTTTGCGACCGCCGAAGCTGTCTCAAGGGTGGGGGCTAAGCCGGTGTTTGCTGATGTTGATCGTGAAACCTGCAACCTTGATCCGGAAAAAATAGAAGAAAACATCACCCCTGCTACTAAAGCGATCATTCCCGTCCACATTTTCGGACAGCCGGCTGATATGGACGAGATCATGGCGATTGCCAAAAAACACGGACTGCTTGTGATTGAGGATGCCTGCCAAGCGTTCGGCGCTTCATATAAAGGGCGTCCTGTCGGCAGCATCGGGGATGCCGCCTGTTTTTCATTTTTCCCGACAAAAAACTTGGGAACGTTGGGAGACGGGGGAATGGTGACGATTTCAGATCCGGATGCGGCTCGGCAATTAAGAACACTCAGAACCCATGGCACAAGCAAAAAATACTTCCATGACAAAATCGGTTTCAACAGCCGTCTTGATGAATTACATGCCGCTGCTTTGCTCATTCTTCTTGAGAAAATCGACGGCTGGAATGAACAAAGAAGAAAAGTGGCCAGCCGCTACAGGGAAGGTTTGAAAAAGGCGGAGCATCTCACACTGCCGGCTGAGAAAGAAGACCGCACACATATCTATCATCTCTATTGTATCGGCGCGAAAGACCGCGACGAATTCATTCAATCGCTGAAAGAGCAGCACATTCATTCAGGCGTGTATTATCCTTGCTGCCTTCATTTGCAAACGGTCTATTCTTCATTGCAGTACAAAAAAGGCGATTTCCCTATAGCCGAGTCCTTGTCCGAAACCCTTTTCGCGATTCCGATGGATCCTTTTCTAGCCGCTGAGGAACAAGAGCAAATTATTTCCGCGTTGCTGAAAAAAGGAGGAGGGGAAAAGTGACGGTTCATTTCGGTTTAATCGGCTGCGGCTATATGTCAAGAAAACATCTTCAAGCACTGGCCGGGTGCGGCGATGCAAAGTTGTCGGCCGTCAGTGATTTGCAGGAAGAAAGAATGAAGGAAGCGGAAGAATACTATGCTTCCCTCGCCGGTGAGAAAAGCCGAATGACCTGTTATCAGCAGTATCAAGCCCTGCTTTCAGATTCCAAAATAGAAGCGGTCATTATTGCGGCGGTTTCGGGACTGCACGCCGAAATGGCCAAAGCCGCGCTGCTGGCAGGCAAGCATGTCATCGTCGAAAAACCGATCACCTTGTCATTGCAGGATGCCGATGAGCTTATTGAACTGGCGGAACAGAACGGGCTGAAGCTCATGGTCTGCCACCAGATGCGCCACCGGCCGATCATGAAAAAGCTGAAGGAAACGATTGAGAGAGGAAAACTGGGAAGGATCTACTTAGGCACAGTATCGCTTCGCTTAAACAGGTCACCCGCTTATTATGAAGCGGCATCTTGGCGAGGAAGCTGGGAAAAAGACGGCGGGATGCTCGTCAATCAAGGGATACATCTGATCGATCTGCTGCAATGGTTTTTAGGTGATGTAAAAGGCGTTTACGGAGATATACTGAGCGGCTCAGGAGCAAAAGAAACGGAAGATGTTGCTATCGGTGTTCTGACGTTTGCCAGTCAGGCGAAAGGAGTAGTAGAAGCGAATATCGTCACACAGCCAAACAATATCGGAAGTTCTCTCTCGATTTTTGGAGAACATGGAACGATTTCATTGGAAGGCCCGGCATTAAACCGGATCAGCCGCTGGTATATCCAAGGGGAGAAGGCGGCTGCTGAAGAAGCGGCGCAGCTGATTGATCTCGGCGGCGAACAAACCGCCATGTATCAAAACTTTATAAGCGCCGTCAAGCGCCAAGACACCCTATTGGTTGACGGCTATGAAGGGAAAAAGGCGATTGAAACGATTTTTGGAATCTACCAGTCTGTGTTGCAGAAGCAGCCGGTGCAGCTGCCTCTTTCTTCATTTCAAACTTCTGATATGAAAAATAAATAGGTTTTGATTTGGTAGATCGTCCCTTTCAAAAAAAGATTTAAAACATAGTTTATTAAAGGAATGTACAGAAGGGGCGATTTGATAAATGAGCAAACAGGAAATGCATAACGAAACGATAGCGGTCATCGGCTTGGGGTTTGTCGGTCTGCCCTTGGCCATGTTGTTGATATCAAAAGGAATTCGGGTTATCGGTGTTGATTTGGACAAAAAGAAAGTCGAGGCATTACGGAAAGGAAACAGCTATATTTCAGATATCAACGATCAAGCGGTGCAGGACGGAATAGGCACCGGTTTCTTTCGTCCTGTTTCGGACTACGGTTTAATCGGTGAAGCGGATGCCGTCATCATCTGCGTACCGACGCCGCTCAATGATGATGCGGGCCCTGATTTGACTTATGTGAAAAGAGCGGCGCAATCGATTGGAGGGCACTTGAAAAAAGGGCAGCTCGTCGTATTGGAAAGCTCGACATATCCAGGTACGACAAGGGACATCGTCAAGCCGATCCTCGAAGAAAGCGGCCTTGTATGCGGAAAGGATTTTTATTTGGCTTATTCTCCAGAACGCGTTGATCCGGGCAATCAATTCCCGATTGAAGTCGTGCCGAAGGTAGTGGGAGGCGCGACGGAGGCATGCCTTGAAAAGGTGCATCAATTATACAGCGGCATTTATGAAGAGGTTGTGCCTGTCACATCGCCGGAAACAGCAGAGCTGACAAAGCTGCTCGAAAATACGTACCGGTTTATTAATATTTCATTCATTAATGAATTCGCGATGATCTGCGACAAGCTCGGGGTGAATGTATGGGAAGTCATCGAGGCGGCAAGCACAAAGCCGTACGGCTTTGCGGCGTTTTATCCAGGTCCCGGCATCGGCGGCCATTGCATCCCCGTCGATCCGCTGTATTTGCAGTTTGTCATGAAACAAAGCGGTTTATCGAGCGACTTTATCGAGCTGTCGGAAGCGACAAATGCAAGAATCGTCCGCTATATCGCAGAACGTTCCTTGCAACTGGCAGGGGAAGATAAGGCGACAGACGCCCGCATTTTAATCTACGGCGTCACCTATAAACGAAATATAGCGGATGTCCGCGAATCAAAATCGCTTGATATTATAGAGAAGCTGATCGGTATGGGGGCCGATGTTTCCTACCATGATCCGCACGTTCCGGAACTCGATCTCAGCGGCAAAAAACTGGCCAGCATGCCGATAGATTCAGAGATGCTGAAAGAGTACGACTGTGTTGTCGTTTTGACTGATCATGACGCACTTCCGAAAGAGCTGTTACTAAACCATGCAACCGTGATATTTGATACAAGAGGCGTATTGAGAGAAGCAGCCGGAAAAGCGAAAGTCATCCAGCTCGGAAACGGATGCTCTTGACGCCAATTTTTTGCCGCGACTCACGCCCAGACCCGTTCGGAATACAATAAGTTAAAACAAGAACGTAAAGGGTGAGGGCCGTGTGGATCGGAATTTTGTTGATGGTCTTTGGAATTGGGATCAGTATTTTTGCCGTCAGTCTGATTGTCAGCTATTTGTTTGTTATGCCGAACCGGAGCACATATGAAGAAACCTTTTTCAGCGGACTCAAACACGGCGAGATCATCGATGATGTGTTTGAGTCACACGACAAAGAAGAGCTGTTTTTGACGGCGGGGGATGGATGCCGGCTGCATGCGCTGCTTTTTCCTGTTCAAACGAGCAGGAAAGCTGTCATCGTCTCCCACGGCATCAAGTGGTCGCTGTTTGGAGGGTATAAATACGTCGAGCTGTTCCAGTCCATCGGCTACAATGTCCTGCTTTGCGACAGCAGGTGCCACGGATTGAGCGGCGGTTCACACGTTTCTTACGGATATTACGAAAAGGACGATTTGGCGAGGTGGGCTGACGAGCTTGAGAACAGGTTCGGCAAAGACCTTTGGATCGGGGTGCTTGGCGAATCGCTCGGAGCCGCGGCTGCCATCGAGCTGATGAAACAGGACCGGAGAATCAAGTTTTGTATTGCCGATTCCTGCTTTAGCGATTTAACAGAGCTATGCCGCTTTCAGCTGAAAGCCGCCGTCAAATTGTCCGTGCCGTTTCTCATCCCGTTGGCAAGCGGGCTGATCAAGCGGCGCCACGGCTGGAGCCTTGCCGACATATCGCCGGTCAGCAATCTTGAGCAGTCAGACACGCCGCTGTTTATCATCCACGGCACAAATGATCAGCTTGTTCCGCCGGAAATGGCCAAAAGCCTGTATGACCGGAAAAAAGGGATAAAGAAACTATATTTGATTGAAGGCGCGGGACATGTCGGCGGATTTCGCCACGATCCTGAAGAATACTTAAACAGAATCAAAGACTTTCTCTTAAAAATCGAGCCGGCCAATTAGCCTTGCGATTCCAGCATTTCAGCGTCAGCCGATCTTTGGCGTGCTTCCTTAATTTTGCCGGCATAGGAAGCTCCCCAATTCATCATTTGACTGATGATCGGGATCAGCGTCTTGCCGAACTCAGTTAAACTGTACTCGACTTTCGGAGGAACCTGCTTATAAATCGTGCGGCAGACGATGCCGTCGCGCTCAAGTTCGCGAAGCTGGAGGGTCAGCATCCGCTGTGTCACGGCGGGAATTAAACGCCGCAGCTCATTAAAGCGTTTTTTATCATCGATCAAGTGATACAGAATGACGCTTTTCCATTTGCCGCCGATGATATCGATCGTTGCTTCTACCGGGCATGAATAACCGTCCGGTGCTTCGCATGCCTTCGGATTCTGTTTCATTTTTCTCTCTCCTTAGTATAAAAAATGATACTATGCCACAAAAATGTGCGTACTTTCTAATTGCTATTATAATGATTAGAATGAAATTGAGAAAGGAATATAAACTATATTCAAAAGGAGAGAACAGAACATGACACAGCAATCCAAGAAGCAGGAGATTCTTGACGCATTCCAATTTAGACACGCGACTAAAGAGTTTGATCCGGACAGAAAGATATCAGACGAGGATTTTCAGTTCATTTTAGAAGCGGGCAGACTGTCGCCAAGCTCGGTCGGCCTCGAGCCGTGGAAGTTCGTCGTCGTCCAAAATAAAGAGCTGCGGGAAAAACTGCGCCAGGTCTCATGGGGCGCGCAGGGACAGCTTCCGACGGCCAGCCATTTCGTTTTGCTGCTCGGACGCACGGCTAAGGAAATGCGACATGATTCCGGGTATGTTGCAGATCAGTTAAAGCATGTGAAAAAAATGCCGGAGGACATCATTGAAAATATGCTGAAAGAAGACGGTGTTCTGAAAAGTTTCCAAGACGGCGATTTTCATTTGTACGAAAGCGACAGAGCGATGTTTGACTGGGTATCAAAGCAAACGTACATCGCGCTTGCCAACATGATGACGGCGGCTGCTTTGATCGGTATTGACTCCTGCCCGATTGAAGGCTTTAACTACGACAAAGTCCACGACATCCTTGAAAAAGAAGAATTGTTGGAGGACGGCCGCTTTGACATCTCGGTCATGGCTGCTTTCGGATACCGCGTGAAAGAGCCGCGTCCGAAGACAAGACGGGCGCTTGATCAAATCGTGAAATGGGTTGAATAAGAAAAGTACGGTTCTGCCTTTAGCAGACCGCCTCAGCGTGTCGACAAACCCTCGCATTCGTTGTCAGGCCTGCGCGTCGGTGCTCACGAATTCCAACATTCGCTCCGCTCCGATGCTCAGCCTTCCTAGACTGCAAAGGTTTTCAATCACGCTGAAAGGATGACAAAATCCCAAAACTAAAAGTCGTTTTGGGATTTTGTCAACAATCTGAGTGCGGTTCTGCCTTTAGCAGACCGCACTTTTTTTATTTAGATTTGGAGCTTGCGCCGCTTCCTTTGGTAAAGGTACAGGCCGCTTCCGGATATAAGCAGCAGCAGGCCGAGCATCAGCCAATGATAGGCGTTTGTAGCGGTGTCAGGCAAAAATCCGCCGTTTGAACCATCTGAAGGTTCATTTCCGTCATCTGACTCGCCGCTGTCATGACCGCCTGATCCGTCTCCGCCGCTTCCGGCGCCGGGCGAAGCAGGGGGTTCACCGCCGCTGCCGCCATCCGGGCCGTCATCATCGCCGGAACCCGGCGGAAGTGAAGGAGACCCGGCATCATTGTCATTCATCACAGTATACTCGCTGAAATGGTCGACATAGCCTGCAACGGTACGGCCTTTCGTATAGCCGTTTGGCACTTTTGTGAAGCTGTTGTTTTTGCGGTCGACATAATAGACGCTCAAATGTTTGTCAGGAGCATCGACTTGGAAAAACAGTCCGACAGGCTTTTTAAATGTGCTGACCGTTTTTCCTTTCTGCTGAATGTTGAAATCATACACCTTTGTGACCGCCTGCTTGATATTCTTGGCGATTTTGATGCTGATTTTAGTCTTTTCGCTTGCCAGATTAACGGCTGGAAGCTGCATCGCAATGCGATCGTTTTTCAGGGTGATATTTGGATCGTCAGTTCTTTCTTTGACAAGGTCAGTCTGTGCTTTTGTCATATTCAGCTTGATGTGGTCTTTTTCCGTGTCAGGGAAATAAGCAATCACCTGATTTGCGTTTTTCGCGTATGTTTCGAACGGCTTTTCCGCAAGCGTCCAAGTGCCGTCTGTCTGACGGTCAGGAAGGAACACTTCTGTGATTCTGTTTTCGATGTTCGGTGAAACAGAATCGTACAAGGCAAGCTGTTCTGTAAAAATGTCGTAATCGGTAAAGCCGAGATCGACACCGTTTTTCGCTTCTTTAAAAACGGAATAGCCGTCTCCGCCGCCGCCCATGAAGTTATTTGTAGCGACACGGTAGGTTTTTTCCAAATCGAGCGGAACAGCGTCCCCTTTGTCATTGACAAGGTTTACATCAAGGATGCGCTCACCTTTTGGCTTGCTCAGTGTAAAGGTGAAGGATAAACCCGCGACATGCGGAAATGCGCCTCCGCCTTCTTCGACTTGGCTCACCCCGTGCTCAAGCGCTTCTTTAATTTGCGCCCCCGTCAGATCAGCGGCATAAAGGGTGTTGCCGAACGGCATGACTGTCAGCACATCGCCGAGTGTGATGTCGCCTTTGGCAATACCGCTTCTGATTCCGCCGCCGTTTGTGATGGCGATGTCAGCGCCGCCGGCTTGTTTTGCTTTCTTCAGCATGCCGTCCGCGATAAAATTGCCGAGGTTTGTTTCTTTTGAGCGGACATGCTCGCGTTTTCCGTCAAGCGGGACATCGGCATAGCCTACTTTTTTCTTCTTCAGTTCGTCAATATCTTCTTTAAAGCCGTCAAGCACTTCTTTCGCAGGAGGGTCTTCGTCCACTTTGCCGTCGATCGCGATCAAATTGAACCTTGATTGATCCGTTTGAACGACGCCTTTCTCATCAAACACAACATCGACCCTTCCTAAAAACTGCCCGTAGTCTTTCACTTGGGCGACGATTGTCGGTTCTTCGTTCTCCACCACTTTTAAATGATCGACGAGTGTATGCGTATGCCCGCCGATAATCAAATCGATGCCCTTCACTTTTTTGGCCAGTTCCAGATCCCGGTTGTAGCCGAGGTGGGTGAGGGCGATGATTTTGTTGACCTTTTCTTTTTCTTTCAGTTCCTTGATCGTTTTCTCCGCTGACAGATAAGCGTCATGAAAGGCAATGTTCGGACCGGGGCTTGACGTATATGACGTATCTTCCGTTGTCAGCCCGAATACGCCGACTTGTTCGCCGTTTACATCAAGCAGAATATAAGGATAGATGCCGCTTTCTTTCTTTTCTCCCGCTGTTAAGAGTGCAGGCTCTTTTTGAAAGCTTCGCAGCTGAGGCTCCTTTGATACATCGACATTGGAGCTGACGATTGGAAAATCGGGCTTTTCCAGCTGGTGTCTGTTTAACGGATCGACGGCCGCATTGTTTCCGCTGAGAAAGTCTGCGAGCACTTTCGGCCCTTTATCAAATTCATGGTTGCCGAAGGTCATGGCGTCATAGCCCATCATGTTCATCAGCTTCAAATCGGCGAGTCCGTTCCATTTTGTAAAATACAAGTCACCGGAAAAGACGTCGCCGGCATCGAGCAGCACATTGTTTTCTGTTTCACTGCGGATTTCTTTCACTTTGGCAGCGCGCCTTGCCGCTTCATCAAGGTGGGCGTGCGTGTCGTTCGTGTGCATGACTGTTAACGTCCAGTTTCCATCATCAACCGGAGGCTCTGAACCTTCAAAGTTCAGCTTATAGACGCCATATCCGCTGTTTTCGGATTCCCTGACAAAATCGATGTCCTTCGCTTTTTCAGCAAACGGTTTGGCGAGGAGAGAAGATTCGAATGTTACATCGGCTCCTTTAATCGGAGCGATCGACCAGTTGTTGTCGGCGGCAGGATTGACCGTTTTCTTTTCCATGATGTAGTTCATGAGCACCTGCCTGTTTTCATCAGCCGCCGCATAAACGACTTTGTCCTGGGTCAGATGCGGGAATCCGCCGCCCCCGGACGCGCGGTAATTATTTGTGACCACAAGAAATTCCTGATCGTCGCGGACTGGTTTTCCGTTGTAAGATAACTGTTTGACGCGGTTTGCCTGCGGATTTTTCACCCCGCCTGACGCATTGTATTTCGCCGGTTGTGTGACATCGATCTGGTAGGTCACACCGTCAATGACATCGAAATTATACGATCTGAAATCGGGGTTGAGGAGCGCTTGTTCACCCGATTTTGAAGGATCGATCTGGTTGAACTGCCCGGCCGACATTTCGATCCAGTCCTTCACTTCGCTTCCCGTCAGCTTGACGATATAGAGTGTATTGTCGTACAAATACAGATCGCCGATGTTTTTGATCGCAAGATTTCCTGCTTTAATGTTTGTATAATAATCAGCACCGTTGCGCCCTCCTGCTTTAAACGGCGCGCCCGCTGATAAAATCGGCAGGTTTTCGTATTCCGTTCCTTTCATGACATCTTCCGCATACCATTTTTGTGCGTCTGTGACAATCTGGATCGAAGGATCGTCTTTTACCTGTGCGAAAAAGCTGTTAATATCGGCTTCCGTTTGGCCAACCGGCGCGCGGACGTATTCAAGCGTTTTTTCGTGCGTGTCTTTAATCGCGGAAACGACGGTTTCGTTTCGCGACGTCACATTTCCGGCAATCGCTTCCGTTTTTGCGCTGGCATCTTTCACTGTCCATTTGCCGCTGTCCTGTTCAAGCTGCATATCGATGATTCCTAAATGGCTGCCCCAGTTTTTCGGCATGACGACAGGGATGCCGTTGATCGTTCCTTTTTGATTGTCGATCACGCCATTTCCTGGATAGTCGGTACCGGGGAACAGACCGTGCTGGTGTCCGGAGATGATCGCATCTATTCCTTCCGTCTTGAGAGCCAGGTCATATACGGCGTTTTCTGCTCCCGCCGCCTGTCCGCCATTTTCAATTCCGGAGTGGGCGATCGCAATGATCACGTCGGCGCCTTCTTGCTTCATTTTCGGAATCGTTTGTTTCGCTGATTCGGTGATGTCCTGCACCGTGATTTTGCCGTCCAGATGCTTTTTATCCCATGTTAAAATCTGCGGCGGAACGAAGCCGATGTAGCCGACTTTAAGCTGGTGCTTTTGGCCGCTTTCATCCGTCAGCGTCCGCTCTTCAATATGATATGGCGTATATTTGTTCTTTCCGTCCGATGTTTTTATATTGGCATTGACAATGGGAAATTCGGCGCCTTTTATCGTGCCGTCAAGGAATTCAAGGCCATAGTTGAATTCGTGGTTTCCGAGCGTGCCGGCGTCATAGTGCAGTTTGTTCATGACATCAATGATCGGGTGTGTTTTCGTTCCGGAGATAATTGCTTCACGTTCATGTTTGAAGATATATTCCCCTAGAGGGTTCCCTTGAATTAAGTCGCCGTTGTCGACAAGAATCGTGTTCGGATTCCGGCTCCGGTGCTTTTCGATCAGCTGAGCCGTGCGGACCAGTCCGAATTCTGCCGTTTCTTTGTCGGCATAGTAGTCATAGTCCATGATATGGGCGTGGATATCTGTCGTACCCAGGATGCTGAGGTTGATCAGCGGGTGTTCATTTGGTTCTTCTGCATATGTCTTGGTGTTTGGAATGAGTAAACTGAGTATCATCACTGAGGTTAGCAGAATACGGAGAATGTTTTTCCTTGAAAACCGTCTTTTCTGTATTCCCACCATTTCTCCACCTTTCAGATTAGAGTAACAATTTCTATTGTAAGAACTTTTTGTAAAGTTTTGTAGAACTTTCGTTGCGAATATTGTAAACACTCAGAAAATGATTCCAAAGTCTGTCCCTGTCTGCCGGGTGACTTAGGTACTTTGTCGCGAGGAACGTGCGGATGTTTTATTTAGTGTGGCAGGGGGAAATGGATTTATGTAGACAGAAGCTTTTGGGAGGGTGATCAATATGAGCAAAAACATTGCAGTTGTTCTGACAGATTACTTTGAGGATTCGGAGTATACCGAGCCTGCGAAAGCGTTCAAAGACGCCGGGCACCAGCTTACGGTTATTGAAAAAGAGAAAGGCAAAACGCTGAAAGGCAAGCAAGGCGAGGCGCAGGTGGAAACAGATGCGTCCATTGATGAAGTCAGCCCGGCCGATTTTGACGCGCTGTTGATTCCGGGCGGATTTTCGCCGGATATTCTCAGAGCCGACCAGCGTTTCGTATCGTTTGCGAAATCCTTTATGGATGACAAAAAACCGGTGTTTGCGATCTGCCACGGCCCGCAGCTTTTAATCACCGCCAAGGCTCTGGACGGACGCAGTGCAACAGGCTACACATCGATTCAAGTCGATTTGGAAAACGCCGGGGTTCAATTTAAGGACGAGGAAGTTGTCGTCTGCCAGAACCAGCTTGTTACAAGCCGAACGCCTGACGACATCCCTGCGTTTACACGCGAATCTTTGAAGCTGCTCGGCTAATGAAAAAGACCGGAATAGATTTCCGGTCTTTTTTATGTTTATTTTCGGAGTGCAGCCAGTTCCTCTGCGATTGCCTGCATTTCGCTCGGACTGAAAGATTTCTTTTTCATCACCATTTTGTGCAGGTATTCAAGATCTTCAAGCTTTTCATTGCTGAAGGCTTCAGCTTTGATGACGCCGATGTTCAGCATGTTTAGTTTTTGCGAGATCTCTTCGATCATTTTGTTCAGCTCGGCTGTTTTCTGCTCTGACAAGAAGGCACATCCTTTCTCACTGATTTTGTAGTCTTTATTGTAACAAAATTAAGCGAGAAGAAAAGGACGGCTGTCAAAAAGCATCTCCGGTTTAAACGGATACGCTCTTTTGCTTTTCCGCTTTTTCGGCTTTGATTTTGGCAAGGATCTGTTTGGACTCATAGATGACAATCCCTGTCAAACCGAGCAGTCCGATCAGGTTCGGTATCGCCATCAGACCGTTCAGCATATCGGCCAGCGCCCAGACAAAGTCATTTTTAAAGACCGCTCCGAAAAAGACGGCGATCACAAAGATGACACGGTAGACGATCGCATATTTTTCATTCAGCAGGTAGGTGAAGCATTTTTCTCCGTAGTACGACCAGCCCAAAATCGTCGAATAAGCGAACAGCAGCAGTCCGATCGCAACGATTGTCGATCCCGCAGGGCCGAGAAAATGTGCGAACGTCATCGATGTCAGCGCATCGTTTTTTTCTGTCAGATACATGTTTCCCATGACAATCGATATCCCCGTAATCGAGCAGACAATCAATGTGTCGATGAAAACCTGGGTCATAGAGACAAGTGCTTGGCGAGCCGGCATATCAGTTTTTGCCGCGGCTGCCGCGATCGGCGCCGAGCCGAGCCCTGCTTCATTTGAAAATACGCCCCGCGCCACGCCCCAGCGGATCACGGTTCCGATCGCGCCTCCTGCCACGGCCTGGCCGGTAAACGCGTCAGAAAAAATTAAACCAACCGCGCCTGGGACAAGTTCAAAGTTTGTGACAAGAATGATCAACCCGGCGATGACATAAAATAAAGCCATGATCGGCACGAACAGCGAGGTGACTTTGCCGATGCTTTTAATCCCACCGAGAATAACAAGTGCTGTAAAAATCGTGACAATGATGCCGGTTACCCAGGCAGGCACAGAAAATGTGGAGCTCATGACTCCGGATACAGAATTTGACTGAACCATATTGCCTATTCCGAAAGCGGCAAGCGCCCCGAATATGGCAAATAACACACCAAGCCACTTTTGCTTGAGGCCGTGTTCCAAATAATACATCGGGCCGCCTGACATTTCGCCGTTTTTGTCTTTCACGCGGAATCTGACAGCAAGCACCGCTTCGGCATATTTCGTGGCCATTCCGAAAAAGGCGGCGAGCCACATCCAAAACACGGCGCCAGGCCCTCCGGCAATGACAGCTGAGGCGACACCGACGATATTCCCGGTACCGACCGTAGCGGCAAGGGCAGTCATCAACGCCTGAAAGTGGGAAATATCGCCTTCGGAGGATTTATCCTGATGTCTTGAAAAGGCAAGCTTTAATGAGTAAGGCAAAAGTCTGATCTGCAAAAAAGCCAGCCTGAAAGTCAAATAAATACCTGTTCCAACAATGAGGATCAAAAGCGGAGGTCCCCATAAAAAACCGTTCATTGTATCTACAATATGTGAAATAAAATCCATAGGCGAAATATCCCCCTTTAATTTTGTGTCTAACTAGAATATTCTGAAAGTTTGTTAGATTTGTCAATAGCATTGTCATCTTTTCTTCCCAAAGTTGAAAAAAACAAAAAAATCTTTAGTATAAAAGCAAAAGTGTTTTTTCTTTCTGAAATGTGGGGAAAGAATAGAGGAGGCTCTTGTTTGATGATCAAAGTGCTATTTGTTTGCCTCGGCAATATTTGCCGCTCTCCGATGGCAGAAGCTGTATTTAACGACATGCTCAAAAAAAGCGGACTGGAGGACCGAATTGAAGCCGATTCGGCGGGGACAGGGAACTGGCATGTCGGAAAACCGCCTCATGAAGGCACACGGTCGCTGCTATCTGCAAAAAAGATAAGCTGCGAAGGCCTTTACGCGAGGCAGATTACCGACAAAGACCCGGAAGCGTTCGATTATATCATCGCGATGGATGCCGAAAACGCTGGCCATGTGAGAAGCCTTGCCGGCTACGGGAGCAAAGCCGTCATCCGGAGGCTGCTCGACTATGTCGAGGATTGTGAGACGGCAGATGTTCCTGATCCATACTACACCGGGAACTTTGATGAGGTGTACGAACTCGTCGCGAAAGGATGCAGCGAATTGCTAAAGGACATTCGAAAAGAACACAAATTATAAAAAAACGAAGGGAGAGATTTTTTATGAAAAACGACCGCGTTTTCATCAGAAATATCCTCCTCGGCGCTTCGGTCGGGGCGGTTATGTCACTGCTGCACAAACCGACCAGAGAAGCGTGCGGCGCAAAGCTTGACGCGTGCAAAAGCAAAGTCCGCCTTTACCGCGCAAATCCCGGAATGTTCACCGAATGCGTGAAAGAAAAAATGGACGAAGCCAAAAAACTGACCGCTTCCATATCGGACGATTTAAGCTTCTTAAATCAACAGATGAAAGAACTGAAAGAGACGACGCCAAAAGTGATCGGTTTGATCGAGGAAACGAGGGATCACTTCACAGCTAAATCCAAAGGGCGTACGGAGCCGGAAAAAGAATGAGCTTTTTGAAAGAGCTGGCTTGGCGTTTTTTCCTTCATGAAGGGCCGAGCAAATCGGCGGAACTTGCCTACTTTTTCCTGCTGTCCCTGTTTCCGTTTATGATTTTCCTATTGACTTTGATCGGCTACCTGCCTGTCAAAACGGGCGATGTCATCGGGCTGATTGAACAGTATGCTCCAGAAGACACGATGTCCGTTATTGAAGAGACGCTCAATACAGGAAACAGGGGCCTGCTTTCTTTCGGGATCATCGCGGCGCTCTGGTCTGCGTCAAACGGATTGAACGCGATTGTCAGGGCCTTTAATCATGCTTATGAAGTGGAGGAAAACCGCTCATTCATCATGGTTCGGCTGACATCACTCCTCCTGACCGCCGCGATGGTTTTCACCATATTGGTCGCGCTTCTTCTTCCGGTATTCGGGAGGGCCATCGGCCATTTCATCGCCAATCTGGACGGTACGCCGGAAATGTTTCTAGCGGCATGGTCAGCGCTCCGCTGGGGAATCAGCCCGCTTGTGCTGCTGGTCGTCTTTACGGCTTTATACTTTTTTGCCCCGAATAAGCGGCTGTCATTTAAATTCGTGCTTCCGGGAGCCGTTGCAGCGACAGCCGGCTGGATCCTCGTCAGCATGCTGTTTTCATACTACGTCAGCGAATTTGCAAACTACAGCGCAACATACGGAAGCCTCGGCGGCATCATCGTCCTGATGATCTGGTTTTATTTAAGCGGAATGATGATTATTCTTGGAGGGGAGATCAATGCCCTTTTACATAAACGTAAAATCATTCCTGAAGAAAATCCGCGGAAATGAGCAATCTATAAAAGAACGTTTCATGAGTTCAAAAGCGGAGGGATCATCATGACAAAACACACGAAAAAAGGCGGCAGCCATAATAAACAAAATTCAAAGCAAAGTTCGAAAAACAAAACGAGCGGAAGCGCCAACGGACAAAACGGATATCATTAAAACTGCCTGACGTTTTCGAAAAGGCCGGCTGCCTATAGTAAGCAGCCGGCCTTTTTTACATTGGCGCCGCCTCAGATTGTTCGAGAGCGCCGTTTTTCTTCGTTTTGCCAAAGAGCACCCCGATCCAGATCAACACCATCACGATTGTAATCAAATAAAACAGATTGCTGTTATGAAATGTCTGCATATACCAGCCGCCGGCAACCGGGCCGAAAATGCTTCCGAAGCTGAAGGTGATTCCGCACATCAAGTTTCCGGCCGGGAGAAGGCGTTTTGGAAGCAGGTCGGCCATAAAGCTGATGCCGAGTGAAAAAGTTGATCCAACAGCCATTCCGGCTATGAAAAAACATGCCGCAAGCAAGGGGACGGAATCGGAAAAGCCCGCCGCAAAGAAGCAGCCTGCCCCGACAGCCAATATAACAAGGAGCACATTTCGTCTTCCATACTTGTCGCTCAACACGCCGAGCGGATACTGAAAGACGATGCTTCCGATCGCAAAAGCCGGAAGAATAATTGATAGGCCTTCGACGGAAATGCCCGAGCGGAGCGCGTAGACGGGAAAATTGCCGTTCAGGGCGGTTTCCAAAAAGCCGTAGCCGAATGTCGGCAAAAACGCGACCCATCCTAGCAGAAAGGCTTGGACGAAGCGCTTCAAGCTGTTATCGCTGCGGCTTTCAGAGCCGCTTTTCTCAGGAAAATCGTTTTGAAGGCAAAAAATAAACAGCCACGCCAGCAGGCTGAATGCACCTGAGACGATAAACGGCAATGACGGGGCAATGTTGACAAGCGGCGTTAAAAAAGGACCGGCAGCAAATCCCAAACCAAACGAAAGGCCGTACAAAGAGATATTGCGGCCGCGGTTTTTTTCAGACGATAATGTGGTCACCCAAGTTTGCGTTGAAAAGTGCAGCATATGATCCCCGATTCCAATCAAGAGCCGTAAAAAGAACCAGACGATAAACGACTGAATAAAAACAAAGGCGAACAAACTCGCGCACACCATCACCCCGCCGATGACGATCAGCGGTTTAAAACCGAGCCTGCGAAGCGGTGCTTCCATAAACGGCGAAGCGATCAGGACGCCGATGTAGAGGCCTGTCGCATGAAGACCGTTCAGCGCAGCCGAATGGCCTTCCTGTTCGAAAATAACAGAGATGACCGGAAGGAGCATCCCTTGCGAAAAACCTGATATACTGACAATCAAAACGAGAATGAAAAAGTGAAATCTAGTCATCGGCCGATTCTCCTTATCCGTAATCCTTCTTTGATCGTACAACTTTCACAAGTTTTTAGGCAAGGCGATTTTTCTTTTTCTGTCAAAAGAGGTGTGAATCATGGAAATCGTGTGGAATCAGAACGGCTTTGAGGCTGATCTGGAATATGGAAAGCTTAAGATATCAGGCAATGAAGAAGCAGGATTCAGGCCTTATCAATTGCTGGCCGCTTCGATTGCGGCATGCAGCGGTACCGTTCTTCATAACATATTGGAAAAGAAAAGGATACAGCTGAAAGATATGACCATCGAGACAAAAGAAGAACGCATTTCCGAAGAGGCGGGCCGCATCAAAAGCATTCATCTTCACTTCATATTGAAGGGAGAAAACCTCGGTGCAGAACAAATTCAAAAGGCGCTGAAAGTAGCGATGAAAAATTGTGCCATGGTGAGGTCTGTTGAAAACAGCATCAAGATCATCGAAACATTTCAGATTCGCTGATGTTTAAAAACCTGCGTTAATGCGGAATAGATCAGTATGCTGTATATAAACTGAAAAGTTCGCACAAAAATAACCTACACCAAAAAAGAAAAGAGGAATGAAAAATGGGCCGTTTTTTCTTTTGGATGATGGCTGCGGGAGTTCCCCTTTCTGTCGCAGGGAGCATGTTGCATTGGCCGCAGGTTTTATTGTTCATCATATACTGCCTGACGATTATCGCGCTTGCAAGCTATATGGGAAGAGCCACCGAAAGCCTTGCGATTATTGCGGGTCCGAGGATCGGGGGCCTTTTAAATGCGACGTTCGGAAACGCCGTTGAGCTGATCATTTCGATCTTCGCGTTGCGGGAAGGACTGACCGGCATTGTGCTCGCATCGCTGACAGGATCTGTCCTCGGCAACCTTCTTCTGGTCGCCGGCCTGTCGTTTTTCATCGGGGGCCTGAAATATAAGCGCCAGGAATTCAACGTGTATGATGCGAGACACAATTCAGGTTTGCTCATGTTCGCGGTGATTGTCGCTTTCGTCATCCCTGAAGTATTTTCAGCCGAAATGACAGAGCCGAGGAAGCTGTCGATGAGCGTCGGCATCAGCATCATCATGATTTTGCTTTACCTGGCAGCGCTTTATTTCAAGCTTGTCAGCCACCGCGGGGTTTACCAGACGAATCAAAATGAGCGGGAAGAATCGCATGAAGAACCGGAATGGTCGGGAAAGAGGGCAACATTGATTTTATTTTTGGCGACCGTTGCCGTTGCCTACATTTCCGAGCACCTCGTCCACACATTTGATACGGTGGCCGAACAATTCGGCTGGTCGGAGCTTTTCATCGGGGTCATCATTGTCGCGATCGTCGGAAACGCGGCAGAGCATGCTTCCGCCGTCATTATGGCCTATAAGGACAAAATGGATGTCGCAGTTGAAATTGCGATCGGATCAACGCTGCAGATCGCGATGTTTGTCGCACCTGTTCTTGTGATCAGCTCTTTGTTTTTTCCAGTGAGCATGCCGCTCGTCTTTACCTTGCCGGAACTCGTCGCCATGGCTTCCGCCGTCCTTTTGATGATCGTCATTTCAAACGACGGGGATACGAACTGGTTTGAGGGCGCGACATTGCTGGCTGCTTATATCATCATGGGAATCGGTTTTTTCCTTCTTTAAAAAAATTGGGATAAACGGAGAGCATCCGGAAAACAATAAGGGAAAAGAAACAGAAAGAGTGATAGTATGAAAAAGCTTTTGTGTTTTACGCTAACTGCGTTTTTATCCTTTAGTTTTTTCGCTGTACAGGAAGCAGATGCAGCCAAGCCGATCAAGATTCCAAGCTCTGTCACGAATATTTCCAAAGAGAACACATACCCTAACGCCTCCCAGGATCAGCCGAGGCTGCAGCCGAGCGAACTGGCCGAAGAGCTGCTGAAAACAACCGATATCGCGATTGAAAATCCGCATCTCATCAAAATGCTGAATGAGTCAAGCATTTCCGGCACACCGCTGGCAATCGGCTACAGAGCGACGATCTATTTGGGCAGATGGGCGCTCGGGTATACCTCGAATGAAACCGTTGCGAACTGGGAATACCGCAAAATCAACACAAACCGCTTTGACAACCGGGGCGGGAAAGCACCTGCCGAACTCACGTATTCCCAGGAACAGACGAGCAAAATCAAAGGCGGCTTAACAGCGAAAGTCCCGAAAGCGGACGATGTCAAAAACATGATGATGCTTGAAGCCATGGAAAAAACAAAGCTGCCGCTCGCCTTTGAAACAGTCGTCGGCGCCGGCACAAAACGCGATCAGATTTATAAAGTGCAGCCGAAAAAGCTGGGGAATTTACACGCCTATGCACCTGCCGTCAATGAAAAAGGGAAGGTCACCTACGGTGAAGTGTACATTGTATTAAAAGGCAACAAAAGAAAGCTGGTCGTCAAAAATATCACCTCGCAAGGAATTGGCGCCTGGATTCCTGTACAGGATCACCTCACATTCGGCTTTCAGCTCAGCCATCAGCCGAAATAAAAAAGCAAGCCTTTTGCGGCTTGCTTTCAGCGTGTCGAGAAACCCTCGCATTCGTTGTCAGGCCTGCGCGTCGGTGCTCACGAATTCCAACATTCGCTCCGCTCCGATGCTCGGCCTTCCTAGACTGCAAGGGTTTTCAATCACGCTGAAAGGATGACAAAATCCCAAAACAAAAAGTCGTTTTGGGATCTTGTCAACAATCTGAAAGCAAGCCTTTTGCGGCTTGCTTTTTCATACTCTTGCTGTTCTGGAAGTAAAATCAACATCTTGATAATAGCTGTTTTTGACGAGCACATTCGGCCCGAGGCATCGGACGTGCGGGCAGTGGCAGTTGAGCTCCTTGGCAAGCTCTGTTTTTCTCCACTTCGCATAGGCGCTTGGCAGGCTGTCGGTTTGAATGTTGCCGAGCGGCGGAGTATCTCCGAAATCGGTCACGATGATATTGCCGTCAAAAATATTGACGTTCAGGCGCGATCTGCCGTCAGGGTCGTTTCTGACCGTGACATTTTTCGCTTCGCGCAGCCGCTGTAAAAGAGCGTGGTCTTCAGGATCAGGGCTGCACGCGTAAAACGGCAGGGTGCCGAACAGCATCCACGTATTTTCGTCGCGAATGTCAAGAAGGCGGTGGATCGCTTTCCTCATGTCTTGTAAGCTTAAAGATTCAAGCGCGCTTGCAAAATCGCTCGGATACATCGGGTGAACCTCATGGCGCTGGCATTTCATGTCTTCGACAATTTGCCGGTGAATATGCTCGATGTGAGGAAGCGTCCGTTTGTTGAGCATCGTCTCGGCGGAGACCATAACCCCTTCATCAACAAGCGTCCGGCTGTTTTCGATCATTTTTTCGAAATAGCGCGCCCGCTGGGCAAACGTCGGCTTTTTATCCATCATGGCGAAGCCGATTTCTGCAAAGTCTTCGACTGTTCCCCAGTTGTGGGAAATATGAAGCACATCAAGGTAGGGGATGATCAGCTCGTAGCGCCCGATATCGAGCGTCAAGTTTGAGTTGATCTGCGTCCGCACGCCGCGTTCATGAGCGTATTTTAATAAAGGAACGACATATTCCTTTACGGATTTTAATGAAAGCATCGGCTCGCCGCCCGTAATGCTTAAAGAACGAAGGCGGGGAATCTCATCAAGCCGTTTCAACAGAAGGCTGACGGGCAGCGCGTCCGGGTCCTTCGTCTGGAGCGTATACCCGACGGCGCAGTGCTCGCAGCGCATATTGCAAAGAGTCGTCGTCGTAAATTCAACGTTCGTCAGCTGTACATCTCCATATTGGTCAACGTCCATGTAGGCTTCCCACGGATCATATTCCGGGGTAATCGGACGAACCTGCGTTTTTTCTGTCATGACATATCTAACTCCTTTATGATAGGACATACTAATATAGCCCAACTATTCATTTTAGACCTGATCCTTGAGGCGTGCAAGTCATGGATGATTGAAAAAAGGCCGTTTATAGGCTACGATAAAGGAACAAAAGGAGGAGAATCATGGGTAACGCAGTACATGACAAAGAACAGCAAGTCAATTATTTAAAAAACAGATTGGATATGTTTATGTCAGTCATCGATTCTTTAGACCCGGAATCGACCGACCTTGAAGATATTGACAGACTGATCAGCATGCTCGACGACTTGGAAGCCAAATACGAGCGCTTTAAAAAAGACTGGAAATAAAACCGCCGCATTCTTTGCCGCGGTTTTTTTGTTTTCCAAGTGTTGCTTGGTATGAAAAGCCCAGCCCTTCTGCACAATAAGAAAAAATAAAACTGGGAGCGAGAAGATGATGAAACGATTCTATGCCTTATGCTGCGGATTCCTGCTGATGCTGGCCTTCAGCGGCAATGCTGAAGCGATTTCCAACAAGGCGATCCATTGGGGCTTTTCAAAAAGCAAAAACCATCAGCCGGCAGATGCGGGACAAGAGCTGAACAGCCTTTTGCAGCAGTACGACGCCTTTTATTTGGGCAACACAAAGGAAAAAACGATCTATCTGACCTTTGATAACGGCTATGAAAATGGCTACACCCCTAAGGTGCTTGATGTTCTGAAAAAACAAAACGTCAAAGCTGCCTTTTTTGTAACGGGCCATTTTGTCAAAGATCAGCCGGAGCTGATCAAGCGAATGGCCGAGGAAGGACATATCATCGGGAATCATTCCTATCACCATCCGGATCTCACGACGAAAACAAGCCGCGTGATACAAGAGGAATTGGAATCGGTCGATGAGGAGGTTTACAAAATCACAGGCAAAAAAAACAACCTCTACCTGAGGCCGCCTCGGGGCGTTTTCAGCGAGCGGGTGCTTGAAGAAACGAAAAAGCTCGGTTATCAAACGGTATTCTGGTCTGTTGCTTTTGTCGATTGGAAAATCAATGCCCAAAAAGGGTGGCGCTATGCGTACGACAATATGATGAAACAGGCCCATCCCGGCGCCGTCTATTTGCTTCACACCGTCTCGAAAGACAATGCCGAAGCGCTTGATCAGGCGATCACCGACTTAAAAAAAGAAGGCTATACATTTAAAAGCCTTGATGACCTGATGTTTGAAAAATCTATGATGCTAAAGCCCTTTTGAAAGAAATGCCCCGGACGCTGAGACGGGGTTTTTGCTTTGAGCGGAAAAGTTGATGGTTCAGGCTCTTTTATTTCCCCTAGTCAATTCCATAGAATAAAAATCCATTCTATATACATATATTACTAGATTTAAAAAGAAAATAGGTATATCATTGATAGTGAAGGGGGAATTACCATGTCAAAATTAGTAAAATCAGTCACATCGCCTAAAAAATTTATTACAGGAAAACGACTCCTTGAGAACTTGAACGATTACATTGAAGATTATGGTGATCACGCATATATCATTTGCGATGAATTCATTTTAGAACGCGCTCAAAAAGAAGCGGGGAATTCGATTCAGAAAGCCGGCAATCAAGCTGTTTTTGAAAAATTCAATTACGAATGCACACAGGAAGAAATCGATCGTAACCGGGAGCTTGCACGCAATGCAGGCGCTAATATCATCGTTGGGATCGGCGGGGGAAAAACGCTTGATACAGCAAAGGCCACCGCTTATTACGAGAAGCTGCCGGTTGTGATTTTCCCGACAATTGCTTCAACAGATGCTCCATGTACGGCCCTTGCTGTCATTTATAAACATGACGGATCGTTTGACCGATATCTGTTTTTGCCGACGAACCCAGATGTCGTTCTCGCGGATTCTGACATTTTGGCATCCGCGCCGCCGCGCTTTTTCGCAGCCGGTATCGGAGACGCCTTGGCGACGTATTTTGAAGCGCGCGCCTGCTTTAAAGCAAACGGCGACAACCTCGTGCTGATGAAGCCTTCAACAACTGGATTGGGACTTGCCCGCCTTTGCTACGATACGCTATTGGAAAACGGCGTAAAAGCGATGCAGGCGATCAAGCATGGCGTTTCTACACGAGCCGTTGAAGACACAATAGAAGCGACCATCTATTTAAGCGGCGTCGGCGCCGAATCAGGCGGTCTTGCCGCCGCACATGCGATCCACAATGGAATGACAGCCGTTCCTTCTCTGCACAGAGCTCAGCACGGCGAAAAAGTCACGTTCGGCCTTTTGGCACAGCTCGTTCTTGAAAACGCGCCGGCCGAAGAGCTGGAGACCGTCATTGACTTTATCAAAGGCGTCGGTCTGCCGTTGACATTAAAAGACCTCGGAGTCGACGAATTTATCGAAGAAGAATGGCGCCAAGTCGCTCAAAGCGCTTGCGCAGAAGGCGACACAATGGGCAACATGCCGTTCCCAGTCACCCCTGACGATGTCTACAATTCGATCGTCGCCGCCAACGCGATTGCAGAATCTTATCGCGATTAATAGACGAAAAGCCGCTTCCGTGAAGGAGCGGCTTTTTTCTTTGAGGTTTGTCTATTAGTTTGTGAAGCGGCTGTTTGCAGTTCGTTTTTTCTGTATACCTTTTACTTCTAAAGCTTCTCTTCCATGTAATATTTTTAAAAGTTTCCAAAAGCGTGCTGCTTGACTCGAGTGAAGTCGCTCATTTCACCACTTCAACCTTCATCCTCGGCTCTTCTTCTATCCCTGATTCATACACATCCTCATTTCCCGGAGCCTTAAAGGTGACGCTGTACGTCTCTTGTGAATGCGGAGACAGTTCCAGCTCTTCCGGCTGAAAGTCAAATTCGCTCGTTATATCAGGGATGAGCTGGATGCGTTCGGTCTTTTTTCCGTAATTGTTCACTTTCACCTCACAGTCCATGTTTCCTTCCTCCATATCGCTCTGATAGCTGCAAGTGCTTCTCTTTTTCATATATTCCACGGCATCATCGCCTTGTGCATTCCATTTTTGAAAGAGCATCAGCTGTTCTGTGACCAGCGGGTAAAATACTGAAATGCCGATAATAAACAAAAACAGCTTAAAGCGGATCCACGGTACTCCATAATAATGGCGCCACGCCATAATGAAGCCGATGATGAGCATCAACATGCAGATCAGAACCACTAAATTGCGGACAGGCAGTCTGAAAAAGTCCGAAAGCGCGTCTGCAGCAGACACGCTTTGATGATTTTCGGCGCTAATCAACAAGCCGAGAACGATCAAGAAGATGCCGGCAAGCCCTGTATGTACCTTCATTTCTTTCCCCCCTCAGTTATAGAAATAGTCGAACAGAGAGGAAAAAGGTTTCCGGTTTTACTTGAAAATGTCAAACCATCCTTTATGCCGGAACCAGAAGATCATGCCGGCGACAACGGCTCCCATCATGACGAGGATGAAAAAATAGCCGTAGCGCCAATGCAGTTCAGGCATGTTGTCAAAGTTCATGCCGTACACTCCGGCAATGAAGGTGAGCGGAATAAAAATCGTTGAGACGATCGTCAGCGTCATCATAATGGCGTTCATCCGGTTGGAGTTGAGCGTCTGGTAGCTGTCCCTTAAATCGGCGGTCATGTCGCGGTTGTTTTCGACGATTTCGGTCAGCTTCAAGAGGTGGTCGTAAATGTCGCTGTAATACGCTTTTCGTTCGCGGTTTTCTTTTGAGATTTCAATGTTTAAAATCCGGTAAAGCAAATCCCGCATCGGAATGATTGTTTTCCTAAGCTTTAGAAGGTCGCTCCGGATATCAAACACTTCATTCATCAGCGTTCCATACGTTTTTCTGCTGTCGCTTTCAGCAATTTCATTGAGGCGGTCTTCTATTTTGTAAAGAATCGGGAAATATTCGTCAACAAGCTGATCCATGACCATATAGGCGATATGGCTCGGTCCTTTTTTCCACAACTCGCTGTTTTCCGAAAGCTGTCTTCTTACTTTTTCAATACCGTCTGAACGATGAAAGTGAAATGTGACGATAAAATCTTTTCCAACGAATAAGTCAACTTCTTCAGACGCCAGCGTCCTTTGATTCAACGCGTGTATGACGAAAAAAAGATATTCTTCGTATTGATCAAGCTTCGGACGCTGCAAATGATGAACGCAGTCCTCAACTGCTAAAGGGTGAAAGTGAAAATGGCTTTTGAGTAAAGAGACTTCTTCATCCGAAGGCTGATCGAAGTCCGTCCAGTACCACTCAATATCTTGATCTGTCAGCCTTTCTGCTTTGATGTCGGTAGATAAAAGTTTTCCGTCCTTTGTCATCGCAAAATGTTTAATCATCGGCACCCCTCCGCTTCCATAGGATGCTGCGATGCCCTGTGATTCATTCGGTGAAAAAATAAAATGTTGTTCTTTTTTAAGAGAATTTGAAACATGGTATACTGTGGACAAAGAAGAAAAAGGGATGGGAAGCGATGTGGAAGGAAACTGTAAGCGTATCACCGCCGTATCATTTTGACCGCGTCTTGGACAGGCTTTCGCTTGATCCGCTCAATGCGGTCAACCTCGACAAAAGGGAGGTCAAGCTGCCGCTCCGCAATCAAAACAAAGAGCCCCGGATTGTCGCTGTGCAGGCGACGGGAACTGTCGAAGCCCCGGCGTTTGCCGTCAGCGGTACAGACGATCGAGACGCCATGATGAAAGAAGTGAAACGGATCTTCAGATGGGAGGAAAATCTTCAGCCTGTACTGGATCACTTTTCACAATCAAGCTTGTCATCAATTTTCGCAGAGCATGCCGGAACGCCGCTGGTGCTCGATTTTCATTTGTATCATTGCTTGATGAAATGCATGATCCACCAGCAGCTTAATCTGTCTTTTGCTTATACGCTCACAGAGCGGTTCGTTCACACTTATGGAGAGCAAAAGGACGGGGTCTGGTTTTATCCGCTTCCCGAAACGATTGCACAGCTCGACTATAACGACTTGCGCGAACTTCAGTTCAGCATGCGGAAGGCTGAATACGTCATCGATACATCAAGAATGATCGCAGACGGCCGTTTAAATCTTGATGAGCTTGATCAATTATCAGATGAAGATATTATGGAAAAGCTGGTGAAAATAAGAGGCATCGGCCCGTGGACCGTCCAAAACGTTCTGCTGTTCGGACTGGGTCGCCCCAATCTGTTTCCGGCCGCCGATATCGGCATCCAAAACGCCATCAAATGCCATTTTGGCTTAAACGATAAACCGACAAAAGAACAAATGCTTGAAATGAGCAAAGAATGGCACCCTTATTTAAGCTATGCTTCCTTGTATTTATGGAGGAGCATTGAGTAGAAATGGAGAGAACATCAGTGAAACGTGATAAAAAAGGATCATCAGCAGAATTAAAAGTCGGACAGCAATTTCCGCTGACGATCAAGCGCCTCGGCATCAACGGCGAAGGCGTCGGCTACTTCAAGAAAAAAGTCGTCTTCGTCCCCGGCGCACTGCCTGGTGAAGAAGTTGTCGTCGAGGCGACAAAGGTTCATCCGAAATTTTCCGAAGGGCGGGTCAAAAAGGTGCGCAAGCGTTCAGAGCACCGCGTCAAGCCGCCCTGCATCATCTATGAGCAATGCGGGGGCTGCCAGCTCCAGCATCTGGCTTATGAAGAGCAGCTGAAAGGAAAACGGGACATCGTCATTCAATCGCTCGAACGGCACACCCGTTTTGACATCGGCAAAATGGACATCAGGCCGACGATCGGCATGGAAAACCCGTGGCACTACCGGAATAAAAGCCAGTTTCAGCTCGGGCTTTCGAAAAACGGCAAGATGGTGGCCGGGCTGTACGGCCTTGACTCGCACCGTCTTGTCCCGATTACGGAATGCATTGTTCAGCATCCGGCGACGAACACAACGACGCAAACCGTCAAGCAGATTCTTGAAGACTTCGGCATTTCCGTCTACAACGAACGGAAGCGCACGGGCGACGTCCGCACGATCGTGACGAGGGTCGGCTTTGAGACGGGGGAAGTGCAGGTTGTCCTTGTCACGTCAAAAGAAAATCTGCCGCGCAAGGAGCTCATTGCAGAAGAAATCAAAAAGCGACTGCCTGAAGTGACCTCCGTGATTCAAAACGTAAACAAAGCCAAGACATCGGTTGTCTTCGGCGAGGATACAAGGCTCTTAGCCGGCAATATGGTCATTCAGGAATTTCTCGGCGAGGTTTCATTTGAGCTGAGTGCCCGCGCTTTTTTTCAGCTTAATCCGATCCAGACGGTCAAGCTGTATGACGAAGTGAAAAAAGCGGCGAAACTGAGCGGGCGCGAAAAAGTCGTCGACGCCTATTGCGGCGTCGGCACGATCGGAATGTGGATCGCCGACGGGGCAAAAGAAATCCGCGGCATGGACGTCATTAAAGAATCGATCGATGACGCCAACCAAAACGCCAAAAAGCACGGAATCGAAAATGCGCGCTATGTCACAGGGACGGCGGAGCACTGGCTGCCGAAATGGACAAAAGAAGGCTTCAGGCCGGATGTCGTCATCGTCGATCCGCCGAGAACAGGCTGTGACCGCACCTTCCTTGATACGATCAGGCAGGTTAAGCCGAAACGGTTCGTTTATGTCTCATGCAATCCGTCAACACTTGCGAAAGATTTGCAGTACTTGGCGAAGGATTACCATGTCGAATACATTCAGCCTGTCGATATGTTTCCGCAGACGGCGCACGTCGAATCGGTCGTATCGCTGAAGCTGAAATAAAACGCCTTTTCAAAGGCGTTTTTTAGCGGAACCAAAAGGGGGATACATGATGAAAAGACTCTGCATCATCCCGTGCGGGGCGAAAAAAATCTGGGATGTTGATCCTGGCATCGGCCCGTCCGCCGCAAAAGATGTCTATCTGAGCCCGTTTCATCGGGCGTGCCGCGCATATGCGCAGACGTTTTTTGCGGATTGGGTGATTCTTTCAGCAAAACACGGGTTTTTAAAGCCAGAAGATATCGTTCCTGAAAACTATGATGTCACATTCGGGATGCGCCACCCGGAGATTATGGCGGATGATGAACTGAAGGCTCAAGGTAAACGGAAAAACCTGATGGATTATGACGAAATCGTCATGCTCGGCGGAAAAAAATACAGGCCTGTTTTGAGGAACGTGTTTGGCAGCCGCCAGCAGATCACTTACCCGCTGGCGGGATACCGGGGAATCGGCTATATGCTGCAGGCGCTGAAAGCGGCTGTCGATGAAGGCCGGGAGCTTAGTGAACCTGAAAACAGCTGACGAGAAAGTGAGTTTTTTAAAATCGCTGGTAGGTTTGTCTAAATAAGGGCAGGGCCTGATCTGGAAGACATTTGTTTGGCGGATGGGATATCCGGAGGCAAAAATGAAATATTCATTTTTGTCTCTTTTTTTATGCGATTTTTTGTAACAAAAAGAAGTTCAGCGGTACTAATAAGTGAATGGAAAAATAGCGGCATGCCCAGCCGGGGAGGGGCTTTATGAAGCTTGAGGAAGTCTACAAGAGTATTCAGCCTTCCGTTTATGCCTTTTTCTACATCAAGACATTCCATAAAGAAACGGCGGAAGATTTAACACAGGAAGTATTTTATCAGGCTGTGAAAGGCTATCATACATTTTCGGGAAAGTCGACAATTAAAACATGGGTGTTTGCGATTGCTAAAAATGTGTTGAAAAAACACTATCGTTCAGGAGCGTCAAACGCCGGGACAAACACGATTCAGCATGAGAAAGCGGCTTGCTTATCTCCTGAAGAACACCTCCTGAAAACCGAAAAAGAGCGGCGGCTTCTCGAAGAAATCAACCGGCTTGATGAGACTTCAAAGGAAATTGTCACCCTCCGTATCTACGGAGAATTGTCATTTAAAGAAATCGGCATGCTCACAGGCAAAACCGAAAACGGTGCCAGGGTCGGGTTTCACAGAGCGAAGCTCAAGCTGCAGCAAGAAATGGAGGGGTATGATGAAGGATAAGGAACGCAGTGTATTCAAAGATTTGCTTCCTTTATACCATGAGGGGCTGTTAAGCAAAGAGACGGCTGAATGGATTGAGGAAGCGGCCGAAAACGATGAAGAGCTTCAGAGGCTTTTGAAGATGACGAAGGCCGAGCTTCCGAAAGAACATATTGAATCGTCTGTTCATGAAAGTCAAATGTTTAAAAACATCAATCGGAAGCTCTCCTTGTACCAATTGATGTTTACAGCCATTTCGTTTTTTCTCGCGATTCACACATCCCTGTTAAATGAGAGCTTCGGCTTTATTTTGTGGTATGCCGTGCTTGGGCTTGCGGTGTACCTGTTTTACCGGGATATGAAACTCGTGATACTCCTCTCCTTTGCGCCGATTTTCATGTGGGGGATCGGGGATATTCTGGCCGGATGGGATGCAGCCGACGGTACAGGGGTTGTGGAGCACCTGCTGTATGCCGTCTTTGGCGCTTTCATGCTTGCAGTTATTCACTGTTTTTTCGCCGCGGCCGGGATGATGATCGGATGGCTGTTCTTAAAGCTGAAAAAGATGGAAAAGAAAATCTTATATAGCGTATTGATTGTGCTGCTCGTTTCCTTTGTGCTTGCCACATACAACGCCTTCAACGGAAATCCCGTAAGCAAGAAGCTGTCTCAAACGGCGCTTGAGCATTATTTGACTGACCGCTATCCCGAAAAAGACTTGCGGATCGACAGCGGACTCTATCATTTCAAGTTCGCCGAATATGTATTTGAAGTTACTGATACCGGAGATCAAAAGCGCAAAGATCCCTATCTGTTTTCTTTGAGAGGGTTTGTTCAACCAGAAGTACACACGGACGGTATCTATGAAGAGAACCTCAACGAACCGCTGATGGAGCGGCTTGGAGAAGAAGCCGGAAAAGAAATCAAAACGTTTTTATCGAAAAGCATAAACCATCTGAAAGACGTTGACGTGCATGTGGAAGTATTAAAAGGAAAGCTGAAAGAGGACGCAAAATGGGAGAAAAGCCTCCGCTTAGAGCGGCCGATGGAGATTCATATTTTACTTGATGCCGCAAATGCCGACCGAAAAGACGTATACAAAACGGCGCAAAAGATTCAGCGCCTGTTGAATGAAGAAAGGTACGACTATGAAAGCGTGACGATTAATGCCAACATTTTTGAGGGGGAAGATATCAAAGACGACGAGACCGGCTATGTCAAATACAGCACCTTCTTTGAAAAAAATACGGATACCAGGCTGAAGGATGTTGAGGAGCTAAATGAGTAGCGATCCATCCTTCAGTCTGAAAGGTTTGATCAGATGTGCAAACCGCCGCAGAAAGCGGCGGTTATCTGTTTAATATAAGTGTCTTTAGCGACTTTTTGAAACCGGCCGTCAGCCAATGCGCCAGAAGAGAAGTATCCGTATAAAGATGACAGAAAAGCGAAGGCCTGTGAATCCGCATCTCCCTTTTTCATCAGGCTTTTGTCCTGCATCGTTTGAAAGTAGTCTGTTAAATAACGAAGGAGTTCTTCCATATGCTTTAACAGAGAACCGAAAAGATCAGTCATCCTTCCGCCGTCTTGAACAGCGATAAGGTAGAGGGGCTTGTTTTTTTCCATATGAAGCAAATACGATTCTGCAATCAATGTTAAGTCATTCTCCAGGTTCCAAGTGATATCATTTTCAAATACGCGCTGAAAGGCTGGTATATAAGAAAATTGCTGAACGGCCGCTTCCAAAAGTCCGAGCTTTGTGTTGAAGTGGCGATAGACCGTCATCTCGCTGACGCCTGAATGGAGCGCGATATCCTTTACCGTCACCGACTTGAAACCGTATTTTTGCATTAAGTCTAAAGCAGCAGATATGATCCGTTCGTTCGTCTCTTGCAAAGGTGTATACCCCCATTTTATGATAGTTAGTAGTAACTAACACCAGTCTAATCAGGCGCTGAATTGATGTCAACCCGTTTCAAAAAGGATAAAAAGGAGTTTTAATCATGAAAAATATTTTAATCGTCAATTTTCCGGCGGAAGGGCATGTCAATCCTACATTAGGGATCACCAAAGCATTTGCTGACAGAGGCGACAATGTGCACTATCTTTCAACAGAAAAGTATAAAGACAGGCTGGAGGGCGTCGGGGCTACCGTCCATTTGTACAAAGATCTGGTAAGAAACGCGCATATTGATCCGAATTCACCGTCCGGCCTTCTTGAATTTTTAAAAATTCATCTCAAAACCTCGCTGTATATTTTAGACATTGTAAAAGAGCTGTCCAAAAGCATTTCGTTCGATGCCGTGTATTATGACACATTCGGTGCAGGTGAATTGGTCAGGGATTATTTGAACATTCCGGGAATCGCTTCGTCGGCTTCATTTCTCTTCGGACAAGAACATATGAAGATTCTGCCGCTGCATCCGGATTCAGGCGCGGAGCTGCACTTGGACAAAGAATGTGAAGACATGCTTAGTGAACTGAAAGAAAAGTACGGCGTCTCACCTAGGCATACAGGACAGTTTATGAGCAATCAGGCGGAGTTGACGGTTGTGTATACAAGCCGGTATTTTCAGCCTGAAAGCGACCGTTTTGGGGATGATGTGCTGTTTATCGGTCCGCGTTTTCCGAAGCGCCTGGACAAGACCGATTTTCCGATAGAATCGTTAAAGAATGAGAAAGTCATTTATATTTCAATGGGAACCGTACTTGGTAAAACTGAGGATTTTTTCAATATGTGCATCGATGCATTCCGTGATTTCGACGGCAAGGTTGTCATCGCCGCCGGCGAAAAGTCGAACTACGCGGATATAAAAGAAGTGCCGGAGCATTTTATCATTGCACCGTATGTGCCGCAATTAGAGGTGCTTAAAGAAGCCGATGTGTTCATCACCCACGGCGGCATGAACAGCGTCAATGAAGGCATTCATTACCGTGTCCCGATGGTCGTGCTTCCGCATGATAAAGATCAGCCGATGATCGCCCAGCGCCTGAAAGAACTGAATGCTGGATATCCGCTGTTTACAGAAGAGGTCAATGCTGAAAGATTAAGAGATGCAGCAGAACAAGTACTCACTGACGGAAAGTATCAGGAAGGTATTCAAAAAATTGATGAAAGCTTCAGCAACTGCATGGACATGAAAGACGCATTAGCGCGCATTGATGAATATACTGCGCGGAAATCGCTGCAGGCTTGATAGGAAGCCCAGCCGCTTTACCAAGCGGCTTCAGCGTGTCGACAAACCCTCGCATTCGTTGTCAGGCCTGCGCGTCGGTGCTCACGAATTCCAACATTCGCTCCGCTCCGATGCTCGGCCTTCCTAGACTGCAAGGGTTTTCAATCACGCTGAAAGGATGACAAAATCCCAAAACTAAAAGTCGTTTTGGGATTTTGTCAACAATCTGAAGCCGCTTTACCAAGCGGCTTTTTTTTATGCATAAACTCCGCAAAACAGATAAAAATAGAATGAATCATAGATCAGAAAGGATGTTGCATGATGCGCAAACTGTGCGTTTGCCTGCTTCTCTTCATTCCGCTGTCATGTACGGCTGTCATGTCTTCTGCCTACGGGGAAACACGCGTTTATCAAGAGTTGACCGACAAGCAAAAAAATGAACTGGCTTCTTTGCAAAAGGACATTATGGAAAAGAAAAAACAGCTGATCAATAAGTATGTGGAGTTCGGAATCCTTGATCAGGAAAGAGGAAAAGAAATCAAATCTCATATTGAGAAGCGCTATGAAAAAGAGCGGGAAAACGGGTTTCTGCCAAAGTTGAAGCACCAAAAAGAAAAGTTTCACAAGCATCATATTCATTAAACTGAAATAGACGGCGCCTCATTTTCTTCGTGACAAAAGTGTAAAGACAGGTGTAAACTAATACTCATGTAAACTGCTAAGAGAGTAAAGAGGTGTAGTGAGTATGAAGAAGAACCGTCCTGTTTCAGAGCGCAGACTGCTTGGCATCGCCGGTCTCGGCTGGCTTTTTGATGCTATGGACGTTGGCATATTATCGTTTATTATCGCCGCTTTGCACGTGGAATGGAAGTTGACGCCGCAGGAGATGAGCTGGATCGGCAGCGTCAACTCAATCGGCATGGCAGTCGGGGCGTTTGTCTTTGGCCTTTTGGCTGACCGTGTCGGAAGAAAATACGTTTTTATGATTACGCTGCTGTTTTTCTCGATCGGCAGCGGGTTATCCGCTTTGACGACGACATTGTGGGCATTTTTAGTCCTGCGCTTTTTCGTTGGTATGGGGCTTGGCGGAGAGCTTCCAGTCGCATCTACACTCGTATCCGAAACGGTTGCGCCGGAGCGGAGGGGAAGAGTCGTCGTCCTGCTCGAAAGTTTCTGGGCATTCGGCTGGCTGGCCGCAGCGCTCATTTCGTATTTTATTATTCCGGCCTACGGCTGGCAGGTTGCTTTATTAATAACCGCGATACCGGCTATTTACGCCTTATATTTGCGGATCGCCCTGCCGGATTCTCCGAAATATGAGAAGCTTGCGCAGGAAAGGAAGCCGACCGTCGTGGAAAATGTGAAAAACGTCTGGTCCCGCAAATATGCCCGGCCTACGGCCATGCTGTGGATTGTCTGGTTTTGCGTTGTCTTTTCCTACTACGGCATGTTTCTTTGGCTGCCGAGCGTCATGGTGATGAAAGGATTCAGCATGATCCAGAGCTTTGAGTACGTCTTGATCATGACGCTGGCTCAACTGCCCGGCTATTTCTCCGCGGCATGGCTGATTGAAAAAGCCGGCCGGAAAATGGTGCTTACCGTCTACTTGTTAGGGACGGCTGTCAGCGCCTACTTCTTCGGATCGGCTGAATCGCTGGCGCTTCTGCTTGCGTCAGGTATGTTTTTATCGTTTTTCAACCTTGGTGCCTGGGGCGCGCTTTATGCTTATACGCCTGAACAATACCCGACATCAATCAGGGGGACCGGCGCAGGAATGGCAGCCGGCTTTGGCCGAATCGGCGGCATCCTGGGCCCGCTTCTTGTCGGCTATCTCGTCGCCCGGGGAACAGAGATTTCAATGATCTTTTTGATCTTCTGCGTCGCCGTTATTGCGGCTGTCGCGGCGATCTTCTTTTTGGGGACGGAGACGAAGCAGAAAGAGCTTGCCTAATGTCCGAATTCTCCTTCATAATGGACGGGACGCGAGAATTTGGAAAGAGTTGATTGAATTGAAAAAGAAAGCCATCATTACTGGTCTCTCGTTGTTGATTCTTGTGACAGGTTGTTATGTGTATAACGCCTTTTACGGAAATCCGTTCAGCCGCGCGCTGGCTGAACAAAAGCTATCGGCATACTTGCAGGAAGCACACGCCGGTGAAACCTTAAATATGAAAGGGAGCTCCTATAATTTCAAGTTTGCTGAATACCTTTTTCGTGTGTCAGATGAGCGGAATGATGAGTACATTTTCAGCGTGAAAGGCGGATTGCACCCGGCTGTCACAAACGATGGCATCAAAGAAGCCAGACAGGAAAAGACGAGAGCCAGAATAAGCAAAGAAGCCTCAAATGAGATCAAGAGAGAGCTTGAAAAAAAGCTGAAAAACGTAATTGACGTCCAAGTTTCTCTATCAGGAAGCTATGATGTCAATACAAATTGGAAAAAACTGAAGCAAACAGAACCGATCGCTGTTACAGTTACCTTGAATTCAGGCCGGGACGGCCGGAGGCAGGTCTATGACCAGGCAAAAGTGGTGAAAAAGTTATTGAGCGGCTACCATTATGAAAACATTGAGATTGACAGTATGGGCTTAGACGGGGAAGACCGGCCAGGCTATGTGAAGTACAGTGTGCATGTTTTAAAGGATCGTGCGATAGCCATTGAAGATGTAGAGAAGACGCTTTAACGCCTTCTCTTTTTTTATACGGGGGATATATAGGCGGTTTGCACTATTGATGTCCAAGGCCGAAGCGAATAGAATCATATTAAGAACAAATGAATATCGTCGGGATTGTTACTGGTAAGGCAGGCAAGACCTAAAATGTGCTAAAGGAACCGCAGACCTTAGTGTGCTTTTTTGCGCCTATCGGCTGATGCTTTCGCATGTTTTAGGTCTTTTTTTATTCCTTTCGCCGGGGTCTTTAGATGTAATGGCACATTTTTCATTTTGATCGTCTTCTGTTGATTTGATAGGATAGAAAAATTGGAGGAGGTAGATCCGGGTGCTGCAAAAAGAGATTGCAAGAGAACTCTTACCCCTCATTGGAGGCGCGGAGAATATCATCAGCATCAGCCATTGTACGACAAGGCTGCGCTTCAATGTCAGAGATGAAGAAAAAATCGATATAGCTGCTATTGAAAAGATGGAGTCTGTGCAGGGGACTTTTTTCAGATACGGTTTGTTCCAAATCATTTTCGGTACAGGTGTGGTCAATAAGATTTATAAAGAAATGATCCAATACAGCGATCCGGCTCCTTTTGAAGAAGCACGGGAGGTGCGGCCAAACATGAACGTATTGACGCGATTTGCCAAAACGCTGTCAGACATCTTTGTGCCGATCATTCCTGCAATCGTTGCGAGCGGATTGCTCATGGGTCTCATCAGTGTGCTTAAAGAATTCAGCCTCGGCGCTTATGGCGGCCCGCTGATGAAAATGCTCGACATTTTTTCAAGCTCAGCGTTTGTCATTTTGCCTGTGCTGATCGGGTTCAGTGCGGCTAAACAGTTTGGAGCGAATCCGTTTTTAGGCGCTGTCATCGGCGGAATTCTGACCCATCCCGATTTGCTTGATCCTTCATTGCTCGGCAGCCAAAAGCCGGAATCCATCGAAGTATTCGGCCTTGAAGTCCCTTTGATCGGATACCAGGGGACAGTCATTCCGATTCTTTTATCCGTCTACATAATGAGCAAAATCGAAAAATTCTTAAAAAGAATCATCCCCCGTTCTTTAGATTTGCTTGTCGCACCGTTTATTACAGTCATGGCTTGCGGATTTGCCGCGCTGTTTATCATGGGGCCGCTCTCACTGATCATCGCCCATTTCGTAAGCGGCTGTCTCGGGTTTGTCTATCATTTTGCGGGGGCTTGCGCCGGATTTTTATTTGGCGGGCTTTACTCCTTACTCGTTTTGAGCGGCCTGCACCACAGTTTTTATGTGATTGAAGCGTCGCTGCTCGCAGATCCCGAATACGGGGTCAATTTTCTGCTTCCAATATGGTCGATGGCCAATGTCGCGCAGGGAGGAGCGGGACTCGCCGTATTTTTGAAAACAAAGAATGCCGGCATCAGAAAGATTGCGATTCCGGCTTCTCTCACCGCTTTTTTGGGAATCGTCGAACCTGTCATGTTTGGCGTCAACCTGAAGCTCGTCAGGCCGTTTATCGGCGCATCGATCGGAGGCGCGATCGGAGGTGCATACGCCGTCTTCACACACGTTGCGGCAAACTCTTACGGATTGTCCGGCATCCCGATGATTTCAATCATTCTTCCTCTCGGCACCGCCAATCTCATTCATTATTTAATCGCTTTTGCGATTGCGGTGATTTCAGCATTCATTGCGACTTTGTGTCTTGGCTTTAAAGATGAAAAAGAATAATTCCGTTTTCATTCATTAAAACAGGATGAAAGGAAGGCAGCTATGAAAGTAAAAAAAATCTTAAATAACAATGCGCTCGTCGTCAAGGATCGCGGCGAGGAAAAGATCGTATTAGGTTCCGGAATCGCATTTCAAAAAAAGAAGAATGATATTGTCGATAGATCTAAAATTGAAAAAATATTCGTAATGAAAGATTCATCAGAATACCGCCAATTTGAGGAGATCTTAAAAACGTTGCCGGAAGATCATATTCAGGTGGCGGAGGATATTATTTCTCATGCGGAAAAAGAGCTCGGAATCAAAATCAATGAGCGAATCCATGTTGCTTTTTCAGATCATTTATCATTCGCGATAGAACGGTTAAGCAAGGGAATGGTCATTAAAAATCCGCTGCTTCAAGAAGTCAAAGTCCTCTACACGAAAGAATTTCAAATCGGCCGCTGGGCAAAGGCCCTCATTAAAGAAAAGCTGAAGATCGATATTCCGGAGGATGAAGTCGCCAATATTGCACTTCATATTCATACAGCCAAAACAAACGCGGGAGATATGACAAAAACGCTCGATCTCACAACGATGATCAAAGATATTATCGAGATCATCGAAAACAAACTCAACATTAAAATAAAGGATGAGACGATTTCGTATGAGCGGCTTGTCAACCATCTCCGTTTCGCCATTCAGCATATCGAATCGGGAGAGACATTTTACGAAATGGATGGTGAAATGATCAGCCTCATTAAAAAGAAGTTTGGACAAGCGTTTATGTGCGCAGAAGAAATCGGGGCATTTGTGAAGCGGGAGTATGGTTTTGAATTTCCGGAAAAAGAGCTGTGCTACATTACCATGCATATTCAGAGATTTTATCAGCGGTCTGCTGTCGTGTAAAGAATGGTGTGTTTAAGAAAACGGAGCCCTGTTATCGGGCTCCGTTTTTGTTTAAGGCTTCAATTTCCGTTAAAATCGAATTTTCGATTAGAAATCCTTTCACTTTGACGTGCAAAGGGATTAACGGGTGCCGGCGGATGGCCGCGACGCTTTTTTGTACGCCTTCGGCCACGTTTTCGCTCGGTGACAGCCATTCATCAATGCTGCTCTGCGTAAATTCCGGACTGCAGTTTTGGAAAAGGTACTCTAAAGTTTGCATTCTATCGCTTAAATCTTTGTCTCTATTTAAAAGGTCAGAAATAGATTCATCTGCCGTTTGTTCGTATTTATCGCGGACAATCCAGATTTCTTCCGCTTTGTTCCGGTGGACAAGGGTGATGATATCCCTCATCAAATCACCGTAGGGCTGTGAAATATCAGGGAAGACGCTTTTTAAAACGAGGGTATCCTCCGGCTGAATATTTGCTGCCCGGCAAATGGTCTGTTCAAGCTGTTTCTCCATTCCGATAATCATCAGTATTTTTTTATTTTCTTCCATGACATTTCACCTCATTCATTTATCGTGTTTGTCCAGTTCTTCCATTTTCCCTCCGGATTAATAGATGCCAGATGAATCCATCCGTTCTCCGCCTTTTGCCGGAAGCTGTGATCGCGGTCAAGGAGCCGTTCGATCTCATCATCCGGCGCTTCGATCACGATCAGCAGCCTAAGAGGTGCATGATAGATTTCGTCATCTGACCGCATGACGGACTGCCACGGGAGGCCGGCCAAAAGATCGCTTGCATTTCCTTGCATGACGCCGAGGCCTGAAGTGACGGTTTGAGTTGCTTTATTTCCGCTTCCATAATAATGCGGTGCAACGGTTGACGCGTAATATTGCAGATTGATCCATTGGGCTACAGTTCCAGGCCCTGAAATGATGCCGCTGAGGATGGAGCCGTCTTCATCATTTCGCCAGTCATAGCTGTGCAGAAAAGCCCTTCCTTCAAGATCGGCTCCGCGTGTAAGCCGGCGTGTGCCGATGATGAAGGAAGCATTTCGGGCCAGCCCCCATTCGGGGCGGACTTCGCTCCAATCTTCGGCGAAGCGCTCAACTTCATTCCGCGGATTTTGGTAGCCGAGCTGCGGCAGCTCTTCTAAGCGTTCGGCTCCGACAGTGCGGCTCACATCGGGAAGCACCGAGTTGATGCGGTCGAACGCTTGTTGAGCTTTAGCCGGAAGCTCAGGTACATAGAGCCACTGCAGTTCATCCAATGTTGTAATATGCTCTGCGGCGGCGAATACCGTATCATCCGGAATAAAAATGCCGTCGGAGCGGAGTCTCTGTCTGACGCTCGGAAGATTGCATAAAGCGGCTAGGACGCGTGCGTTGAAAGCGCCTGATGCGCCTCCGCAGGCGCCGCAGTCCAGTGCCGATGCATAAGGGTTATTCGTGCTTCTGCTGCCGTGCCCGCAAATGACAACGAGCGGAGCGAACCGGTCAGTGATCCCCATCATCTTTAATGCCTGTCTGGCATAGGCGGCTTTTTCTTCTTCTGTAAATCCGACCGGAATGCCGGTTTCAGATATTTCCGTGCGATCGAGCGAGAGCTTTGCCTGAGGCTTCTTCAGCCATGTTTTCCGCGCATTCCGGAAAGCTTGCCCGGCTGCGCGGGGGACCAGGCTGCGCGCGGCCATTTGCAGGCTCAGCCATGGCCCGCTCACTTCGGGAAGGAGCATACCCGCCAATAGATTCTGTTTCATCTTTTTAAAGGCGGAGCTCAGCGAAGCTGCTGCTTTTTTATGTTCTTGATACGATTTAAAGCTTGATTCATCGGCCGTTTCATTTACTCGATGCTGAGGTTTAAGGATGACCGGCAGAGAGCTGTGAGTGTGCTTAGTGCCAAGTTCACACGTTTCGATTGCCAGATTGAAAAAGCCCGCTGTTCCATACGTTTCAAAAGGGCCTGACTTTTCCAATGCCCGTCGGAACGGCTCTGAACGGACATCAATACAAAATGCAAGCTGGGCCAGCGCCGCTTCACTTTTGGCGGCAGCGGCAGGTTTGTTTGCCGTGATGAGGTTCCTTACCTCAGCAGCGTATGATTGTTCCCATGCTTCCAGCCAGATGCGCCTGCGCGTTAGATCATCAAAGCGGCGGGCGAGTGTTAATCTCGCTTTTTGCTCTGCTGCTGAAAGTTTGAGCCATTCGTCAGGCGTCAGGCCGCCCCAATGCAGCCAGGCCGCAATCAAAGGAACGACCTGCATCTCTTTTTCAGGTTTTGGCTTAGACAGCGGCAAATAAGGTTCAATAAGCATCCATTCCATTGAAAGCCGGATGGCCAAATACTCGAGAAGCAGCCCTTGTTCGTCCTGCGATTGCTGGGAACGCCAAAGCATCATCCCGGCCCATCCCGGAAGAGAGAGCAAATGAGCTTCAAGGTATGCCTGAACGTCTCCATCAGAAATATCAAGCGCTCGGAGTGCTCTTTTCATCGCGTCCCGAGGCTCTTCCGGCCACCCTTTCAGTCGTTGGCGTTCCGCTCGCGCCAGGGCGGGATCATGTTCAACAAGCTGCCGCCAAGCGCTGTAAAACCCTTTCTCGCGATGCGGAAGCCGCCATGCCGACTGTGATTCATCGAGAAACAGCTTGCACCATTTAATCACATGATGATCAAGAAGGTGAGCGGCTTTTTGTCCGGCAAAAACGCTGAGCGGTTTGATCAAGCGTGTTTTTTGATCATCGATTGTCCCGCGCGCTGCTTGTTTGGCAAGCTTTTCGACTTGCCGGGATCTCAAGAGCTGTTCAGGGATTTCGTCCAGCTTGAGCGCGGCTTTGCAAAACGCTTCCGCTGTTTCCCTCTGCATGCCGGGCTGATGTGAATCGAGCCAATGCGTCAGCTTTTTTTCAAGAATGGCCTCATCGATTTCTCCCCTTTGTTTTGCGGAGCGGAAAATGGAGGACTTTGGGTAAATATCAACATGAAGCTGCTGTTTAAGCTGCCGGGCCGTCTGTTCAAATGTCTGTTCTTCAAGACCCATCCACGGATGGCGCGCGGCAAAAGTTTCAATCGGCCAAAGCGGCGCAATGACCCGTGCTGCTGATTGAACCGATTCATCAATATTAAAGTCAGCTGTCTGATGTTCATATTTGAAGATCAATTGTTTAGACAATGTCGGTGCTGCTTTCATGATTGACGACCTCCTTGAGTAAGATATTGGTCAAGATAATTCGGCCGTTCTTCGACCGATTCAAAATGAGGCTCACCCGTTTTTACAAGACGCAGATAAAGTGCGCCAGACCATGCAAAGCGCTGCCGAACGATCAAGGCGCCGGCCGCACTGCCGGCTAACAAAATGACTGCCGTTAAAACGGCCGCCATTGCAGGCGGCTGCGCCCCTTGTACAACAGCTTCCTTCAGGAGCCCGTGTAAACCGGAATGAATGATGGTAAACGCGAGTGAAGCCCCCGTTAAAATGAAAAGCCCGGCCATTCGTGTGACGCGTCCGTCATTGGCTGTGACAAGCTGTCTCCAAGCAATGAACAGTGCCCAGCCTAAAACAAGGGCGCTGATCAATTGATAGCCATCGTCTGCAGCTGAGACCCAGATTCCAATGACGACAGTAAGAGCAAAGACGCCGCCTATCATGTTCCAGAAAAGAGCCGGTTTGCCCCGTTTAGATGCGAACGATTCATAACGGCGCACCGCTGACCCGGCTTGCAGGAAAAGTGCGGCTTTGAACAGGCCGTGTAACATGAGGTGGATAACAGCCGCAATATAGGCCCCTAATGCGCATTGGACGAGCATAAAACCCATCTGCGCGACCGTTGAAGCTGCGAGCTGCCGCTTGTAGTCCGTCTGGACGATCATCATGCCTGTTCCGAGCAAGACGGAAAAGACGGCGGGAACAAGCAGAATAAGCTGCAGCCCATCACCGCTGAACATCGGTGCGAAACGGGTCAGCATGACGCCGCCTACATTTACGAGTCCGGCGTGCATGACCGCGGAAACGGGAGTCGGGGCGATTGCAGAATCGAGCAGCCAGCGATGAAACGGCCACTGTGCCGCAGGAATCATCACCGTTAAAATGATAAGGAGGCCGATCCCGGTTTTCTCCCATGAGCTGAGCTGTGCTAGGCTTTCCTCCGCTATGGCGGATGATAGCTGCCAGTGACCTGTCGCGAGAGACAGCCAAAGAGCGGCTGCTGCTATCGCCAGCCAGCTGAGCGCAAAGATCCGGCCCGCATATAAAGCGGCATTTTTGGCCGCCTGCCACGCGCTGTTTAAGCCGATTAGCGCGGTCAAGCCGAAAAGCGTGATACCCCAGCATAAGAGGAGCCAGCGAAGATCATCGTTCAGCCAGGCGCATGAAGCGCCTCCTGTCGTAAGCGTCAGCAGCACAAAAAATTTACGGTAGGAGCGGTCACCGAACAAATACCGGACAGAGTAGCGCTGGACGATGAAGCCGATGGTCAAGACAAACAAGGCGATTAACCAAGCCAGCGAATCCAAGCGCCACGGAGCTCCAGCTTGCCCGGGATTCACCGTTATCAATGCTGCCAGCGCGGCAAGCGGCGGCAGGGCGATGATCTTGGCGTGAATCCGTATATATGCCAATGGAACCTTTCGATTCAGGACGAGCAGTGCGCTGAACAAACAAAGCGCAAGCGACGCGAAAAATATTTTCAGCCAAAATAAAGAATCTAGCAGATCAAACATCCGGCATCCCTCCGTCGGGATGATGGAAAAGAACATACTGTTTCATGTCTTGCCTTCCTTTCTGAAAACGTAAAAAAAGCCGGTATATTCAGGATCGGCCCATTTAGCCAATCTTTCTGAATAATACCGGCTTATCTTTAACTCATGTTCATGCTTTAAAGATCTTCCGTTTTTCTATGCCAATTTTTTTTGCAGGTCGTTTGCCAATTTAAATACCATGATCCGCTCGCCAGTGCGGGTGCTGATATCCGTGTGAAAGCTGATCGTCTCTTCACCGGTCAGCTCCTTCATTATGCGGCTCAGTTGTTCTATACCCGATTCCACCAAACCGGAGCGGGTTCTTTTAATTGACAGCAGGCCTTCTTTTGTACTGCAAAGTTCGTATTCGGCGGGTGTCAAAATACCGTTCAGGGAAATGATGACCATGTTTCTGAGAATATCTGTTTTAACAGACACAGACCCGCGGCCCAAATAGTCTTTTTCCCATTGGGTTAAGGTTTTGCTGATCTCCGCCTCCAAAGACCCCTTCGTCACTTTCTGTTTTTTCAATGTTATATCCTCCTGAAAAACGGTATATTTCTTTTCCTTATACACGGCAGGTAGGGAAAATGAAATATACCGTCCTATCAAAATGTTAAGGTCATGCATGGTAAAGTTGCTTTTTCACGCGACCATAATGGGATTATAGCCGAATGCTAAAGCTCTTTTGCATGAGATTACAATTATTGATTTTACGGAATTACTTTTTAAATATCATATCTTTTAAGATTTATGATGTCAATACCGTTCTTTTATTGGATAAAAAAGAGGAATGCCGTCTTAGCAGACGAGCATTCCATTGGCAACTGCATCGGCTTTTTCTTTGCCGTTCAGCAATTCGGCAAGCTTGAGGGCAAATGGAATCGTGGTCGCCGGGCCTCTGGATGTAATGATGTTTCCATCCGCGACAACAGTTTCATTTGCAGTGACATCCGCTCCTGTCAAATGTTCTTCAACCCCGGGATAGCAGGTCGCTTTTTTTCCGCTGACAAGCCCCGTTTTTCCGAGCGTCATCGTTGCGGCGCAGATAGCGGCAACATATTTTCCTGCATCCGCCGCTTCTGTCAGCGTCTTGTGCAAAGCCTGGTGTTCCAGCATTTTTTTGCTGCCTACATTTCCGCCCGGAAGAATCAGCATATCCGCTTTTTGAAAATCAGCATCCTCAAACATGACGTCTGCCTCGACGACAATGTCATGCCCGCCTTTCACGCTGCGGGATGGATCAAGCGAGACGGTGACGGTCTCGACTTCAGCCCTCCGTAAAATATCAATCGTTGCTATCGCTTCGATTTCTTCAAATCCGCTGATTAAAAAAACATACGCTTTCTTCATGAAAAAAACCTCCTTCGTCTCTACCGTTCATTCTAACTGCGGCAAAGACATTTCCGCAACTGATGAAGTAGACAAATTGAGACACCTGTCTCGTTTTGTCTCTTGTTTTGGAAGGGTGTCCGCTTAAAAAGAGCTTCATGTTTGCGTCGGAGAGTTGGCACGATTTTTGCATCATAACGTGTGAGTAAAAAAAGACAGGAGGTTTTTTCATATGGAAGAGGCACTGACAAAGGAAAAGGCGGTGTGGATGTATCAAAAAATGCTGGAAATCCGCCATTTCGAAGATCGGGTTCATCAGCTGTTTGCTAAAGGAATACTGCCGGGTTTTGTCCATCTTTACGCCGGAGAAGAAGCGGTTGCTGCGGGCGTCTGCGCTCATCTGAATGATGAAGACACCATCACGAGCACACACCGCGGCCATGGGCACTGCATTGCAAAAGGGTGCGACTTGAAAGGGATGATGGCCGAGATATACGGAAAATCTGCAGGACTTTGCAAAGGCAAAGGCGGATCGATGCATATCGCAGACTTTGACAAAGGGATGCTAGGCGCAAACGGAATCGTCGGCGGGGGATTTCCCTTGGCCTGCGGAGCTGCCCTCACTGCAAAGTATAAAAAGACTAAAAATGTAAGCGTTTGCTTTTTTGGTGACGGCGCCAACAACCAAGGGACGTTTCACGAAGGGATCAACCTTGCCGCCATTTGGAAGCTGCCTGTCATATTTGTCGCCGAAAACAATGGGTATGGCGAAGCAACGCCGTTTTCCTATGCGTCAAGCTGCGAGTCGATCGCAGATCGTGCGGCCGCCTATGGGATTCCTGGCATTCGCGTGGATGGAAAAGATGCGGCCGCGGTTTTCCAGGCTGCGGGCCGGGCGATAGAGCGTGCCAAAAACGGAGAAGGACCGACGCTCATTGAGTGTATGACATACCGGAACTACGGTCATTTTGAAGGAGATGCCCAGCGCTACAAAACAAATGAAGAAAAGGCGGTGCATCAGGAAGAAAAAGATGCCATTGCCGCGTTCAAAAGCGAATTGCTGGCAAAAGGGCTGATGAGTGAAGAAGAGCAGTCGCGGATTGAAAAAGAAGTTGAAGAAGCGGTCGAGGAAGCGGTTGCATTCAGCGAAAAAAGCGCTTATCCGGAGGAAACCGAACTGCTGACAGATGTATATGTATCCTATTAATTCATGAAGGGGGAAGGAAACATGACGAGGGAAATCAGCATGTCAGCCGCATTGAATGAAGCGATCAAACTTGCGATGAGAAAGGACGATCACGTCATTTTAATGGGGGAAGATGTCGCAGGAGGAGCGAATGTCGATCATCTGCAGGATGATGAAGCATGGGGCGGTGTGCTCGGCGTCACGAAAGGGATTGTTCAGGAATTTGGACGGGAGCGCGTCCTTGATACGCCGATCAGTGAAGCGGGGTACATCGGCGCAGCCATGGCGGCGGCTTCAACAGGTTTAAGGCCGATCGCGGAATTGATGTTTAACGATTTTATCGGAACATGTTTGGACCAGGTGCTGAACCAGGGAGCGAAGTTCCGCTACATGTTTGGCGGCAAAGCGGAAGTTCCGATTACGATCCGGACGACCCACGGCGCCGGCTTTAGGGCAGCCGCCCAGCATTCGCAAAGCTTGTATGCTCTATTTACAAGCATTCCCGGCCTGAAAGTGATTGTGCCGTCGACCCCGTACGATGCGAAAGGCTTATTACTTGCTGCGATTGAGGATCAGGACCCGGTTATCTTTTTTGAAGACAAAACGCTGTACAACATGACAGGCGATGTGCCGGAAGAATATTACACGCTGCCGATCGGAAAAGCCGATATCAAGCGGAAAGGCGCTGATGTAACGATTGTCGCAGTCGGCAAACAGGTTCATACGGCGCTTCAAGCGGCGGAACAGCTCTCAGCGCGGGGAATTGAAGCCGAAGTCCTTGATCCGAGGAGTCTTTCGCCGCTTGATGAAGAGGCTGTCCTTTCATCTGTAGAAAAAACAAACAGGCTTGTGATCGTTGATGAAGCCAATCCGAGATGCAGTATCGCCGCGGATATCGCATCATTGGCGGCAGATAAAGGATTTGATTCGCTTGACGCACCGGTTAAAAAGGTGACGGCTCCACATACGCCGGTGCCATTTTCACCGCCTCTTGAAGACCTGTATTTGCCGACACCGGAAAAAGTGGCGAACACCGTGCTTGAGATGCTAGGAGAAACCTCAGCACATACGGTGTAAAGATTGGAAAGGAGAGGAGAACATGGCTGTCGAGGTTGTCATGCCGAAATTGGGAATGTCGATGAAAGAAGGTACGGTTTCCGTCTGGAATAAAAAAGTCGGTGAAGCCGTTGAAAAAGGAGAAAGCATTGCCAGCATCAATTCCGAAAAAATCGAAATGGAAATCGAATCTCCGGCAAACGGAACCGTGTTGGACATCAAAGTGTCCGAAGGAGAGGGAGTGCCGCCGGGAACGGTCATCTGCCAGATCGGGAATGAAAACGAACAAACGCCGGAAAGTCAAACAAAACAGCCGGATCCCCCGAAAGAACGGATTAAAATTTCTCCGGCTGCACGCAAAATCGCGCAAAGCGCAAATATAGACGTCAAAACGCTGAAAGGCACAGGGCCCGGGGGGAGAATTACGAAAGCGGATGTGCTGCAGGCGCTTCCCGACAGGCCGAACAAGCAGGCGGATCAGGCGGAAGATCGTCCCCCGGCAAGCCCGATGAGGAAAACGATTGCCGCAAGAATGACGGAAAGCCTGCAAAACAGCGCCCAGCTGACGATTACGATGAAGGCGGACATCACGAAATTAACAGCCCTGCAAAAACAGCTTAATGAAACAGCCCAATCCAGGTATGATACAAAGCTGACGATCACTGATTTTGCCGCAAGGGCAGCTGTTTTTTCGCTTTTGGATCATCCGGCCATGAACAGCGTTTATCAAGACGGAAGGCTTACGACCTTTGAGCATGTTCATTTAGGAATGGCGGCCGCTTTGGACGAAGGCCTGGCCGTTCCCGTCATCCGCCATGCCGAGCGGCTCCCGCTGATCGATCTGGCCAAAAAAATCAAATGGTACGCCAAAAAAGCGCGGGAAGGCCGGCTTCTGCACGACGAAATAGAAGGATCGACATTTACGATTACAAATCTCGGCGCATATGGTGTCGAGCACTTTACGCCGATCTTAAATCCGCCGGAAACCGGGATACTCGGAATCGGCCAAATGTATTCGGCCCCCTTTTATCAAGACGGAGAACTGACAAAGGGCGCCATTCTGCCGCTCAGTCTGACTTTTGATCACCGCGCGCTTGATGGTGCGCCTGCTGCAGCATTCCTTTCAGATGTCAAAAAATATTTGGAAGATCCTGCATCGATTCTTTTATAGAGAGAAGGTGGATAGACTGTGACACTCGCGATTATAGGAGGGGGACCTGCGGGTTACGTGGCCGCGATAACAGCCGCCAAGAATAGCAGAGAAGTCATCCTGATTGAAGATGGCCCCCTTGGAGGGACGTGTTTAAATGAAGGGTGCATACCGACAAAAGCGCTTCTTGAGAGCGCCGATATACTCGAGAAAGTAAAGTCCGCAGGCGCATTCGGCATCGGGCTGTCAGGCGAAAGCCCGACGGTTCAATGGGAGGCCGTCCAAAGCCGTAAGAGAGAGATCATTCAGCGGCTCGCCGGGGGTATTAAATATTTGATGAATAAAAATAAAATCAAGGTGCTGCAAGGAAAAGCATCGTTCTTGTCGGAACACGACATACTTGTTGAAAAGGACGGAAAACAGGAGGTCATCAATGCCGGGCATGTGATTATAGCGGCAGGAGCGGAACCTGCCGCACTGCCTTTTGCGTCTTTTGACGGGAATTGGATCATCCACAGCGGAGATGCTATGTCATTGCCGTCCATCCCTGAAACGATTTTTATTATCGGCGGAGGAATCATCGGTTGTGAATTTGCAAGTATATACAGCAGGCTGGGGGCGAACGTAATTATAGCCGAGCAAGCGGAACAGATTTTGCCTGAGGAAGATCCGGATATTGCCGCCTTTCTGCACACAAGTCTCGAAGAGTCCGGCGTCCGTGTTTTCACATCTGTACAAGTGGAGCGTCTTGATCCTGCCCGGCGGCGCGTCTTTCTGAAAAATGGCGATGACAGCTTTAATATTCAAGCGGATCGATGTCTGGTCGCCGTCGGCCGAAAACCGAGAACGGCTGATCTGAAGCTTGAGCATATCGGAGTCCAATATGACAGGAAAGGGATTCATGTCAACCAACATATGCAGACAAACATTCCGCATATTTATGCGTGCGGGGATATCACAGGCGGGGTTCAGCTGGCGCATGCCGCTTTTCACGAAGGAACCGTCGCCGCATCCCATGCTTCAGGCAAAGACATGAAGGTCAACAGTGAAATCATTCCGCGCTGCATCTATACCTCGCCTGAGATCGCAAGCGTCGGCTTAAATGAAAAAAAGGCGAGGGAGCGCTACGGGAATGTTCGTATCGGTGAATTTCCGTTTTCTTCAAACGGAAAAGCGCTTATTTTAAATGAAGCTGCCGGTAAGGTCAAGATCATCATAGAGCCGGAGTATCAGGAAATTGTCGGGGTTTCGATCGTGGGTCCGGGAGCAACCGAACTGATCGGCCAGGCAGCCGTGATGATGCACGCTGAGCTGACGGCAGACGCAATGGAGCACTTCATCGCGGCTCATCCGACTCTTTCGGAAACGATTCACGAAGCTTTGCTGCAAGCCACAGGTCAGGCGGTTCACTGTTGAATAATGGAAAACTTCGCACAACAGGTAAGTGCGGAGTTTTTTTTATCGATATTGAAAGCGCTTTTATAATATAATGAGGAAAAAGCATTAGGAGAGGATGGAATGAATCCGACGCCCTGCTATTTAAATACGTGGAAACGCTTTGTTCAGGAGGGGCTTCTTGACCAGGCCCGCTTGAACAAAAGAGTCATGGAATCATGGTACCGCTGCAAAAGCCGAAATGTAAATCCGTATTTAGATAAAGGACAGTCAATTTTAAAAAAGGATTTATTCAACGCTCAAAAAAAGAAACACTCGTTATTCCTCGATATCGCCCTGCCTTATTTACACAATATCAGCCGTGAATTAAAAGAGTCGGAAATGATGGCGCTCCTGATCGATGCCGACGGGTACGTATTGAGCTTGGCCGGATGCCTGAGGACGCTTGAAGAGGCGAAAAAAATCAATTTTGTTGAGGGGGTGCGCTGGACGGAAACAGAAGTCGGCACGAACGCCATCGGAACCGCACTTGAAATCGGCGAAGCTGTCACCATTCACGGGACCGAGCATTTTTCGGTGGCATCCCATCATTGGAGTTGTTCTGCTGCACCGATTCGCGATGAAGACGGCACTGTTATGGGTTTGATCGATATTTCCTGTCTCACGGATAGAAGGCATCCCTTTATGCTTGGGATGGCTGCTACTGCCGCACACGCCATCGAGCGCGAGGTCAGCGTACACACGAAAAAAAACGAAGCCGAGCTCATCAGCCATTGTCTTGAAAAAATCGATTCGGATCAGCCGTTTATCGTCTGCAATGAAAAAGACAAAATCGTAGCTGCGAGCAGACCGGTGCGGGAACGTTTTTCCGACTGGAGGAGAATGGATGTCAATGATCTGTATGAGCGCGGGTTTACGGGCGTGCACAAGCAGCCGATTTTCTCCGCAAAAGACGGGAGGCCCCTCGGAAAGTCGATGGCACTGGCTGAAGTGTGCCGCAAAAAAACAGCTCCATCACTCGTATCCCGTTTCATCTATCCGGGAGAAACCGGAACAAGCCGGGCGTTTCAGCAGGCGCTTAACGACATGAGGCTTGCGGCTCAGACGGATGCGAATGTATACATATGGGGGGAGACGGGCTCCGGAAAGGAACTTGCCGCAAGGGCCATTCATCAGGCAAGCGCCCGGAGAAACGGGCCTTTTATCGCCGTCAACTGCGGCGCCATTCCGGAAAGCTTGATGGAGAGCGAATTGTTCGGCTATGCCGAAGGCGCATTTACAGGAGCAAAGCGCCGCGGTTCAAAAGGGAAGTTTGAACAGGCTCACCGCGGTACGATTTTTCTCGATGAAATCGGTGAGATCCCTTATCAGATGCAAGTGGCGCTTTTAAGGATCATCGAAGAGCGGAAGGTCACTCCGATCGGCGGAACCCGTGAAGTTCCCCTCGACATCAGAATCATCACAGCAACACACCGTGATCTGAAAGATCTTCTCCAAAAAGGAAAGATACGTGAAGATCTGTATTACCGCCTTCATGTTTATCCGGTAAAAGTACCGCCGCTCAGAGAGCGCAAAGAGGACATACCTGATTTGTTCCGCCACTATCAGCAGCAACACGGGTGGAAGGCCGAGTTTCCGCCGGTTTTTTTCAAGCGGCTTCAAGAATATCATTGGCCGGGAAACGTCCGTGAGCTCTTTAATACGTTTGAAAGGCTCAGGGTTTTATTTCCGGATGGCGGGCTGATTGATCCGTCCCAATACAGCGCGGTGCTGGACGGACTCCATTGGAAAAGCGGTGCGCCTTCTGAAGAAGACCGGCTCACATTCAGAGAACGTGTTCAAAAACAAACGCTGATGGAAGCTTTGCAAAAAACGAAAGGAAATGTGTCCGAAGCGGCCAAGCTGGCCGGAATTCCAAGAAGCACATTTTACAAGCGGCTTCGAAAGTATAACCTTTAACCTCTCGGCGCCCAAAGCATGACGCTGACTCCGGCTAAACAGATCACAGCCCCGGCCCAATCATAGAGGTCGGGGGTTTTTTTGTCCACCAGCCAACCCCAAAGCACAGCCAGTATAATAAATACGCCCCCGTATGCGGCATAGACGCGCCCGAACGATGGAAACGCCTGAAAAGCCGGGATTACGCCGTAAATGATTAAAGTCAGCCCTCCGGCTATCCCGTACCACAGCGGTTTGGCTTCCCTCAGCCACAGCCATACGAGATAGCCCCCGCCGATTTCAGCCAAGCCCGCCAGCAAAAATAAACCGATTGCGATCAGCATCAACAACACACTCCAATTCAGTTAATTGCCTTTATTCTACACGACATGAAACGGCCGGGAAAGTTCCCGTTTTTCGGGAAAATAAACAGAACGCGAGTATAGGAACTGTCTTTGCCGAACCAGTTGGAACGGCTCCTTCAGCATGATATAAGTAAATTGTAAACGCTTATAAGGGGGCTTTAAAAATGGATAAAACGTATTCGATTGTCATTGCAGGCGGAGGAAGCACATTTACCCCGGGGATTGTATTGATGCTCTTGGACAATTTGGATGATTTCCCGATCCGACAGCTGAAATTGTATGACAATGATGGGGAGCGGCAAGACAAGATAGCCGGCGCCTGTGAAGTGTTGGTTCGAGAAAGGGCTCCGCACATTCAATTTTTAGCGACAACCGATCCGGAAGAGGCGTTTTCCGATGTTGATTTTGTTATGGCTCATATCAGAGTCGGCAAATATGCAATGCGCGAGCTCGATGAAAAGATCCCTCTGAAATACGGAGTCGTCGGCCAGGAGACGTGCGGACCCGGAGGGATTGCGTACGGAATGAGGTCGATTGGCGGCGTCCTTGAGCTCATTGATTATATGGAAACTTATTCACCTGAGGCGTGGATGCTGAACTATTCAAACCCGGCTGCAATCGTTGCCGAAGCGACGAGAAGGCTGCGGCCGACATCAAAAGTGCTGAACATTTGCGATATGCCGATCGGTATCGAAGACAGGATGGCTCAAATTCTCGGGCTGTCATCACGGAAAGAGATGGTCGTCCGTTATTACGGTCTTAATCATTTCGGCTGGTGGACGTCAATTTGTGATAAAAACGGCAATGATCTGATGCCGGCGATCAAGGAGCACGTCGGGAAGTTCGGCTATATTCCTGAACATGAACATGAAAAGGCTGAGGCCAGCTGGAACGACACGTTCAAAAAAGCGCGGGAAGTATATGAACTCGATCCTGAGACGCTTCCAAATACGTATTTGCAATATTATTTTTATCCCGATGACATGGTGAAAAAATCAAACCCTGAATTCACGCGGGCGAACGAAGTAATGGAAGGGCGGGAAAAATTCATTTTCGGCGAGTGTGAAAAAATCGCAAAAGCCCAATCCAGCGCCGGCAGCAAAATCAAAATTGATGACCATGCTTCATATATTGTCGACCTTGCGCGCGCCCTTGCTTTTAATACCGGTGAACGGATGCTTTTAATTGTTGAAAATAACGGAGCGATCCAAAACTTCGATTCATCGGCGATGGTTGAGGTGCCTTGCATTGTCGGCAAAAACGGTCCGGAGCCGATCACAATCGGCAAGATACCGCAGTTCCAAAAAGGGCTGATGGAACAGCAGGTGTCTGTTGAAAAGCTTGTCGTTGAAGCCTGGATTGAAAAATCGTATCAAAAGCTTTGGCAGGCTCTGATTTTGTCGCGCACCGTGCCGAATGCAAGAACAGCCAAACTGATTCTCGATGATCTGATTGAAGCGAACAAAGCATATTGGCCGGAGCTCTCCGCGGAACATCTTCAGCCGTCGCTTTAAGGATGAAAGCGCCTGGGCTCCTGAGCCATACCGGTCAGCCCAGGCATATCTCCCATTTATTCTCGTATTTTATATAATAGAGACAGAGAATAAATGGGGTGAAAATGATGCAGTTGGAAGAATTAATGAACAAGCATTATAAAAAATTGAACGAAAACGACTTTCATGTTTTGAAATATATTTTGAACCATCAAGACACTTGCTACAAGCTGGGCATCAACGAATTAGCAAAGAAATGCAACGTGTCCCGCACATCGATTTTAAGGCTTTCTCAAAAATTGGATTTCAGCGGGTACAGCGAGTTCAGGGTGTTTCTGAAATGGGAGGCTGAGAAACGGGAAGAAGAGCGGGAAGATTGCCGTTCCTTTGAAAGCCTCATGAGGGACATGGAAGCAAGCATGAAGTATTTAAAAAATACGGATTTGCGCAAGATGTGTCAGCTCATTGACGAAGCAGACCGCATTTTTGTCTATGGTTCAGGTACGGCTCAGACGACGTGCGCTTATGAGCTGCAGCGAATGTTTGTTTCTCAGCACCGTTATTTGACGGTGATCAAAGATCAAATCGATTTCGACCTCATGTTTCCCGATTTTAGCCCGGCCGATCTGATCATCATCATTTCGCTGTCAGGAGAAACCCCGTCGCTGATTCCGCAGGCACAGTCTCTGTCGGCAAAAGGCATTCCTTTTATCTCGTTGACGAATTTGAAAAATAATCTGCTCGCCCAGCTCACGCCTTACAATCTCTATGCGCCGAGCCAGACGGTGACGGTTTATCCAAAAACAGAGCTGACCGCTTTTGCGCCCTTTTTTCTCGTTGGGGAAGCGCTGTTTCGCAGCTATGTCGACTATGCTGAAGAAAAGAAAAATCAGGAATAACAGGGGGGATTCGCATTGATGCAAAAAGTACAGCGATTCGGAAGCGCTATGTTTGTGCCGGTTTTGCTATTTGCCTTTGCCGGGATCGTCGTGGGCCTCAGCACATTATTTAAAAATGAGCAGCTGATGGGATCGCTCGCCCGTCAGGACACCTTTTGGTATCAATTCTGGTATATCCTTGAGGAAGGCGGCTGGACTGTCTTCAGGCAAATGCCGCTCTTGTTTGCGGTCGGAATTCCGATCGCACTGGCGAAAAAAGCGCAGGCGCGGGCATGTTTGGAAGCGCTTACTACCTATCTGACCTTCAATTATTTTGTCAGCGCCATTTTGACTTTATGGGGAGATGTTTTCGGTGTTGATATGACACAGGAAGCTGGAGGAACAAGCGGGCTTGCGGAAATCGCCGGGATCAAAACCCTTGATACGAACATTATCGGGGCGATTCTGATTTCATCGATTGTCGTTTATATCCACAACCGCTACTTTGATAAGAAGCTGCCCGATTTTTTAGGAATATTTCAAGGCTCTTCATTCGTCGTTATCATTTCATTCGCGATCATGCTTCCGGTAGCGCTTGCGACCGCGTGGATTTGGCCGATGGTGCAGGGCGGTATTGCGTCGCTGCAAAGCTTCCTTGTCGCCTCAGGAGCATTCGGTGTATGGGTTTACACATTTTTGGAAAGGATTTTGATCCCTACAGGCCTGCATCACTTCATCTACACGCCATTTGTATTCGGTCCGGCCGTAGTTGAAGGCGGAATTGTCACCTATTGGGCGCAGCATCTCAGCGAGTTCTCGGCAAGCTCTGAGCCGTTGAAAGAGCTCTTTCCTCAAGGCGGATTCGCGCTCCACGGAAACTCTAAAATCTTCGGAATTCTGGGGATCGCGCTCGCGATCTATGTAACAGCCAGAAAAGAAAAGAAGAAAATCGTTGCCGGTCTGCTGATTCCGATCACGCTGACAGCGGTGATTGCGGGGATCACGGAGCCGATCGAATTTACGTTTTTGTTCATTTCGCCGCTGCTGTTTTTCGTACACAGTCTCTTGGCCGCGACGATGGCAACCTTGATGTATGCTGCAGGGGTGGTCGGAAATATGGGCGGCGGTTTAATCGAGATTTTAACGCTCAACTGGATCCCTCTGTTTCATCAGCATGGCAGCACTTATATTTTTCAAATTTTGATCGGCTTGTCTTTCACCGCCATTTACTTCTTCGTATTCAGGTTCTTGATTGTAAAATTGGATATTGCCACACCGGGGCGTGAAAAAGACCAGCAGCAGGAGACTAAATTTTATTCGAAAAAAGATTACAAGGCGAAAAAAGAGTCCGAAAAAGAGGTTTCTGCGGCGCAAGAAATGGATGAAGCCGATCAGGCGGTTCTTTGCATCAAAGCGCTCGGCGGAAAAGAAAACATAGCTGAAGTGACGAATTGTGCGACAAGACTGAGAGTCAGCGTGTATGACGAATCGAAAGTGGAGCCGGACGGTACGTTTAAGTCCTTTGGCGTTCACGGTGTCGTCAGAAACGGAAAAGCCTTGCAAATTATCATCGGTCTTTCGGTTCCGCAAGTCCGTGAAAGGGTTGAGAAGCTGCTGGATCAATCATAATTGTGCCGGGGAAAATAGCATCTCCTGAAACGACAAATGCAAGTTGCGGAGACTTGCATGTACGATTGGGGGGATGCTCTTTTGATGCAGAGACAAGCTAACGCTTCACAGGTTATCCGCATTAGCTCGCTGCATGCCAATTCCCGCTTATTATCTTTTTTTGCAGTTCAGCACGTAAATTTCATTCTTCAGCTGTTCAGATGTTTTAATGACGACTTTTTCGCTGCCCTGAAAATCCAATATGCCGTCGTATCTTTCGATGACTTCGTCAATATGTTTGAAGTGGCGGACATGGGCGCGTGAATCATAGTTAGGCACAGAAATCACCATATCGCTTCCTTGAGGAAGACTTGATAAAAACGCTTTGTCTTTCTCGATATGCTCTAATACTTCCAGCAAAACAAAAACATTGTATTTTTGCAGCATCCGGACGATCGCCTCGTCATATACATTCCCTTCGATGAAAGTAAACGAGGGATTATACCTTTTGGCTTCTTCAAGCATTCCTTTGGAAAAATCGATGCCTAAATATTTTCTGTATCCTTTGTCATATAAAAGCTTTGCGAATCTCCCTGTGCCGCAGCCGATATCAACAATCGTTTCATCTTTGGACTCCGGCAATAGACGTGCAGCTTCTTCATACACCTTTTTCCAAGGGCTTTTTTCAAGCGGAATCAGATGTCGGTCAATAAATTGATCATAAAACTCAGCGGGCATTTCCGTTCCCATGTTTTTCACCTCGAAATCTTTTAAATCATCAGTAATAGAAATTATATGTCCGGAAAGAAAATGCGTGCGGGAACAATCCCGCCGGATAAGAAAAATGGATCCATTCATCACCGTTTCCGCTGCTCCAAAAAATCTATTATCGCGTCTGCTATTTCTTGTGCGCGCGCATGATAGGTATGCCGCGAATGAACGAGACGGTAGCCGTTGTCTGTGATACGCTGCCTTTCTTTTTCGTTTTGAAGATAGTATTTTGCTTTGTCATAAAAGTCTTCAACTTCACAAGCAATGAAATGGGTGCCGTCTTTAAAACCAAGATCGTAAATATCTTGATTTGGTTCCGCCAGCAACAGCGTTCTGCAGGCAGGAACTTCAAAAAATTTTAACAACGGATAGCGAAGGGTGCTTCCGCACGTGAAAAATATCTTGGCCCTGTTCAGTTCCTGGGCATACTTTTCATTCAAAAAAGCCTGCTTGATTTCTTCTTCATCAGTTATGACATTGCCGGGATGGGGGTGGTGAACAAACCCTTCTTCATGCTTCATGGTCTGCAGTACAGCTTCCCTAAAATGGTACTTTCCTTTTGGAGGGTATCTTTTGTTTCCTTCATGCACGAGCCCCATGAGCAAATAGTCTATCGTTTTTTTCAACTTCCAGTCCTTGAATATTTCTGGATCAACTGCCCATGGGACCCATCTGAATTTTTCTTCGTACTGGGGATATTCATTTAAAAAATGCTCTTTTGTCACTGAAAAAATTAAATCAATCTGGTTTTCTTCGAAATAACTGCTTCTGATATGTTTATTAAAATGAGAATCGATCACAAACGCACCGGTGGGGATGTTTGTATCCTTGAGCCCCCTTATGTTTGGGGATAATGAGAAGCCGTAGGCAATGTCGTAGTGGAAAATGAAATCAGGGCGAAATTGGATTTTGTCCAATATATCCGGAAGATAGCCGTCTGTATGCCAGTACATGACTTCGGCAAACTCCTCCAGAGATTTCATCATTTTATACTTTACTTCATGTTTGGGCATGGTCTTCCAAAACGTTTTAATCAGAACCAATATTTTTAAGCATCTCCGCATTTCTTTCTCCTCTCAGGATGTAATCTTTCCCTATTTAATATATGAGGATTAAAAATTGATGTTCAGGCAAGCATGAAAAAGGCGGGAACTGAAAAATATGCGGAATAAAACGGCAAAACAAAAAGGCGATGCACCTGAGATGCACGCCTTTTTTAATGATTTTCCCGTTCATTGGCGTCGTCCAGATCGATCCATTCCTGCGACCATTTTTCCATTCCTTTAAGGACCGATTCGAGCGCCTGTCCTTTTTCAGTCAGGGAGTATTCGATCCGCACCGGAGTTTCTGGATACACGTGCCGGTGGATGATGCCCTCGTGTTCGAGTTCTTTTAATCTTTCGGATAACAGCCTTCCGCTGATGGGAAGGGAAGATTCTATATGGCAAAACCGCTGCGGGCCGTTAAGAAGCTGGTGAATGATGAATCCGTTCCAGCGTTGACTTATCATTTTCATTCCTTTTTCGAATTTCGGACATAAAGATGATAGGCTCATATTCCTCACCTCTCTAGGTCTATTATAACGGTATATTAATGAATGAGCAAAGCTCATAAAATGTCTTGACGTAAGTTTGTTATTTATATATACTAACTTACACAAAGTAAGTAACGAGCGAAAAAAGGAGGACACTGCAGACTTCTTATGCGGATGATATGTTGATAGATGGGTAAAGTTGGCGTACGTCATTGGTCTTTTAAATAAAAAATAAACAAGAGGAGAAAATAATGAACAACAAATACGAATTAGGTGCATTTATTTTACGTTTGGTTACAGGTCTTACATTTTTGCTTCACGGGCTTTCAAAATTTCAAGGTGGGATTGAAAATACTGTAGGATTTTTCAGCAGTGTCGGAATTCCGGGCTTTCTCGCCTATATCGTAGCGATTATCGAATTGGCCGGAGGGGCTTTAATGATTCTCGGGCTCGGTACGCGTGTGATTGGCCTTTTATTTGCGATTGTCATGCTGGGGGCCATTTTCACTGTTAAGCTCTCCGCCGGTTTCATGGGAACGGATGGAGGCGCAGGCTATGAATTTGATGTAGCGCTTCTTGCCATGTCTGTATACTTGGGCTTGAGCGGAAGTCGGATGCTGTCCCTTGGGGAAGTGATCCTGAAATCAAGGAAAGAAGGAAAAACAGATGACGCAGCAAATTCACCCGGGCACTGAGCTCGGATATGTCAAGCTGAAGGTGAGCCGTCTTGAAAGATCGGTTTCTTTTTACAGGGAAGTGATCGGTTTTCAAGTATTAAAACGGGACGGCAAAACGGCGGAGTTCACAGTTGACGGGAAAAATCCGCTTCTGATTATTGAGGAAATTCCAAATGCTGTTGTGCTGCCTGAAAGATCGGCAGCAGGCCTTTATCATTTTGCCATTTTGCTTCCAAATCGAAAGCAGCTCGGCATGGCCGTGAAGCATTTGCTCCGCTCAGGTATCGAACTCGGCCAGGGAGATCACCTTGTCAGCGAGGCGCTTTACTTGTCAGATCCTGATCAAAACGGAATTGAAATCTACCGTGACCGCCCGCGCGAGGGATGGAAGCGTGATGAACAGGGGAACTACGTGATGGGCACGGAACCGGTTGATGTCCAAGGTCTTCTTGAAGAAGCCGATGGCCACGAATGGCAAGGTCTTCCCCCTGAAACTAAAATCGGACACGTCCATTTTTACGTCAGAGATTTGAAGCAGGCGAAAGAATTTTACCACGCTGTGCTGGGATTTGATATCACGGGAGATTATCAGCACATGTCAGCGCTTTTCGTCTCTGCCGGAGGCTACCATCATCATATCGGTTTAAACATCTGGGCCGGACAACATGCGCCATTTGCTCCACTTGATGCGACAGGTATGGCGTATTACACGGTTCTCCTCCCGAGTCAGGCGGAACTGGACCGAATCGTAAAAAAACTGAAAAGCTCAGGTTATGCCGTTGAGCATCAAGAAAACGCTTGGTTTGTTCAAGACCCGGCTTCAGGCATTGATATCAGGTTGACTGCTTGAAAAGGCGAAACTAAGGTGAAACTTTAGTTTCGCCTTTTTTTTATCCCATTCAATCAAAGGACAACAATAGCAAAGAATGAGAATAAACAGACATCAATAACAAAGATTCAGGGGCGGCAGCTGTGCTAACATGAATTTGAAAAATTGGAAATGAAACAGGGGTGAAGGTTGATGGCAAAAAGCCTGACTGGCAAGGCGAAACATCCGCCTGTCTCCGTTTTTTTACAAAAGGAAAGGGTTTTTCTATCATATGTGCTCCAAGTTCATTTTCTTTAAATTCTGCAAAATAAACAATATAATTCCATCAAAGGACGAAAAGGAGGAAGCGATATGCAGACTGCCCTTATATATGCACACCCAAATCCAAACAGTTTCAACGGGGCCATTTTAAATCAAGTCATAAAGGCGCTTGAGGATGGTAAGCATTCTTATGATGTCATCGATTTGTACAAAGACCGGTTTGATCCCGTTCTTTTATTTGATGAAAAGAAAAGGCGTTTTGATATGAAGCGCGACCCGGAAACCGCCGACCATCTGATTTTCATTTATCCGCTTTGGTGGGGCGGGATGCCGGCGATCATGAAAGGATTTATTGACCGCGTTTTTGCCGCCGGAGAAGCTTATACATATCAAGGAAAGCTGCCAAAAGGCCTGCTGAAGGCGCGCACGGCAACGGTTTACTACACGGCTGACGCTCCGTCGTGGTATTTGCGGTTTTGGCGGCGGGATGCCGACTGGGTGACGGTTAAAGATGTGATGTTGAAGTTTTGCGGCGTACGGCGGGTAAAGCGCCTGCTGTTTGCCGGTGTAAAAGACAGCTCTGAAGAAAAACGAACGCAATGGCTTGACCGTGTCTACCGGTCTATAGCTCCTGCAGATCGGGGGATCAGCGAATGACAAAGGATCTGAAATGGCTGGATTGGGCAAAGGAAATTCAAGCCATCGCCCAGGCGGGGCTGGCCTATACAAAAGATGACTTTGATCGTGAACGTTTTGAGCGGCTTCGCGAGCTGAGCTGCGAAATTATCGCCGATTATGCGGAAGCCGATTTCTCAAAAGTGAAAGAGCTTTTTGCCGGAGAATCGGGCTATCAAACGCCTAAAGTCGATGTAAGAGCCGTGATTTTTAAAGATCATAAACTCCTCCTTGTCCAGGAAAAAGCAGACGGTAAATGGGCGTTGCCAGGCGGATGGGCAGACATCGGCTTTACGCCGAAAGAAATCGCGGTTAAAGAAACGCTTGAAGAGACAGGTTTGAAAGTCAAGGCGCACAAACTTTTGGCGGTCATGGATAAAATGCGCCACAACCACCCTCCTTCCGCCTTCCACATCTATAAGCTGTTTATCGCCTGTCAGATTGTCGGAGGCAAGGCGGAAGCGGGGATGGAAACGCAAAACCTGGGGTTTTTCTCATTGGAGAATCTGCCTGAATTATCGGAAGCAAGGAATACGTATGAACAGATCGAATACCTTTTTGGAAAGCATGAGGAAGTGTATTGCGACTAAGGGAGGAACAGACAATGGATCAGTTGAAATATCCGATCGGCGCCTTTTCCAAACCGCTTGAAGCGGACGAAAAGGAACGGGAGAAATGGATCGGGGATCTGAAGCAAGCGCCGCATCTCCTGAGAAGCGCGGTGGCGGGACTAAATGAAGAACAGCTTGATACGCCGTACCGAACCGGAGGCTGGACTGTCCGGCAAGTCGTTCACCATCTCGCCGACAGCCATATGAACGGCTATATTCGAAGCAAATTGGCGATGACAGAGGAGTCGCCTTTGATCCGCACGTTTGACGAACAGAATTGGGCCGGACTTACCGATGCCAGAACGCTCGATCCGGATTTGTCGCTCGCGCTTTTGAACACGCTGCATCTGCGCTGGACCGCTTTTTTTGAATCTTTAACAGAGGAGGATTTTGAAAAAGCGTACGTTTATCCGGACACAGGAGAGAAAATGAAGCTGTATCAAGCGCTCGCTCTCTATGTGTGGCACTCACATCATCATATTGCCCATATTACAGAGCTTCGAAAAAGAATGGGTTGGAACTGAAAAAAACGCGCCGCTGCGCGTTTTTTTCAGCGTGTCGCCAAACCCTCGCATTCGTTGTCAGGCCTGCGCGTCGGTGCTCACGAATTCCAACATTCGCTGCGCTCCGATGCTCGGCCTTCCTAGACTGCAAGGGTTTTTAACTACGCTGAAGGGATGACAAAATCCCAAAACAAATAGCTGTTTTGCGATTTTGTTTACCGTTTGTTTTCAGGGGGGATGGTTAACACTAACATAACAGCAGAATCGTTGGTTTTTGCTTTTTCTAGCCGGTAAATTAAGGTAAGATATATGAGTTATCACTCAAAACGTGATGGATTTATCCTGTGATTAGAGAGAAGTGGTTTTTCATGAAAAAAAATGCGCTGGCGATTTTAAGGATTGTAATTCCGGCGGCTGTTCTTTTGTTTGTCTTTTTTCAAGCGAAAAAAGAACTGGCCGGGCTGTCTTTTAAAGCAACATTTTTGATTATCGATCAAATTAATCGGGTTGACCTGTTTATCCTTGTTTTTCTCGGACTTGCCGCCATTTTGGCGATGACATTATACGATTTTGTTCTGGTTCGCTCCCTCGGAATGAAGGTTTCGAAATGGAAGACGATCAAGGTGTCCTGGATCGCTAACTCGCTTAACAATGTTCTCGGGTTCGGCGGATTGTCCGGTGCAGGATTGAGAACGATCCTTTACAAAGAGCATGTTGATGATGTGAAGAAGCTGATCAGGGGGATCGCATGGCTTGCGTCTTCGATTCTTCTCGGGCTGTCTGTCCTCTGCCTTCTCGTCCTTGCCGGGATTCTGCCTGCCGGAGATCTGTTTACAGAAAAAGCGTGGGTGCTGCTGGCTGTTACCGGTACGGCGATAATCGCTCCCGGTACGGCCATCATTTTAATGATCAAAAAGAGGAGAAGCGCAGGAGCCGAAAAAGGCATGCGGCTTTCGGTCTTCTTTTCGTATTTGGGTGCATCTGTGATCGAGTGGTTTGCCGCTGCAGCGGTTATGTATTATTCCCTTGTAACGATGGGGGTCGATTTAGATGCGAAAACCGTTCTCGGCGTTTTTACAATTGCATCTGTAGCCGGAATGATCAGTCTCGTTCCCGGCGGATTCGGTTCGTTCGACCTGCTTTTTTTGGTGGGGATGAGCAAGCTTGGGGTTGATCAGGAAATCACTCTGACGGCGATTGTGCTTTACAGGCTTGCCTATTCGTTTATCCCTTTTGTATTCGGCCTTATTTTTGCAGCAGCCGATTTGACTGGGAATACAATGAAGAAGCTCGAAGAAAAGCCGATTATTGCCCCGGCAATAGAAACGACCAATATTCTGTTGATTTTACACAGAGCGCTGTTATTCAGACTGCTGAACGGTTCGCTTTCAGTCATCGCGTTTTGCAGCGGAGCGATTGTGATCGCATCCGTGGCGCTGCCGATTGACAGGATTACATTGATACCGAATATTCCGAAGTACATGCTGGTGTTTTTTAACGGCTTGTCCCTCAGTTTCGGCTTGATTTTGCTGATCCTGCCGCTGGAGCTTTATCGGAGGACAAAGAGATCTTATTATATGACGCTGACCGCTTTGGTTCTTGCCTTTCTGTTCACGCTTTTTAAAGGTTTTAATATTAGTGCGGTCTTCATGATTCCTGTGGTATTTGTCCTGTTTGTCCTGCTGAGGGGGCAGTTTACAAGGGAGCGGGCTGTCTACACATTCGGGCAAATCGCATGGGGAGCTTTTATCTTTCTCTTTACTTTGCTGAATTACAATATTATCGCTTCAAACATTTGGGAGGCGCTCGGCCATATTCTCGTAAAAGATTATTTCATTCACAGTGAACGTCATGTCGACTTCGCGACGTTTTTTGCATTATTTTTCGTTCCGCTGTATTTCGTTGTTTTCATCTGGACGTTTAACAGGAAAACGAAAGAGGTCGGTGAAGCTCCTGATCCGGAGAAACTGGAGGCATTCTTAAAAGAAAAAGGCGGAAACGCTTTGAGTCATTTGGGTTTTTTAGGTGACAAGCGGTTTTTTTATTCAAGCGACGGGAATGCGCTGATTCAATTCGCCAAAGTCGGCCAGCGTCTCGTTGTGCTCGGCGACCCGTCGGGCCTGGAAGGCTCGTTTCCGCTCGTGATCAAAGAATTTCTTCATACGGCTGACCAAAAAGGGTATCTTGTCATTTTCTATCAGATCGAACGAGAAGACATGGGGCTCTATCATGATTTCGGATACCGTTTTTTCAAGCTTGGAGAAGAGGCGATTGTCGACCTTGACACCTTTACAATCACCGGAAAAAAGCGGGCCGGGTTAAGGGCGATTCACAACCGCTTTGAACGGGAAGGGTATACATTTCATGTCGAACAGCCGCCGTTTTCGGCAGAATTCCTCAACGAGTTGAGGCAGGTATCTGATGAATGGCTCGGCCGAAAAAAAGAAAAAGGCTTTTCGCTCGGGTTTTTTCATGAAGATTATTTGCAGAAAGCGCCGATTGCCGTTTTAAAAAGCGAAGAAGGCGAGATCGTCGCGTTTATGAATATCATGCCGATGTACCGCGAAGGGGAAATATCCATCGATCTGATGCGCTATTCGAAGAAAGCGCCGAAAGGAATCATGGATGCGCTGTTCATCTATTTATTTCAATGGGGAAAAGAACAGGGCTACACGGCCTTCAATATGGGAATGGCCCCTTTATCGAATGTAGGGACATCGTTTCAGTCATTCTGGACGGAGCGATTAGCCGCTGTGATTTTCAACAATGTCAGCTACATGTACAGTTTTAGCGGACTGCGGTCTTTTAAAGAAAAATATAAACCGGTTTGGCGGGGAAAATATTTAGCCTACCGGAAAAACCGATCTCTCCCGGTGACGATGATCCTTGTGACGAGGCTGATCGGAAGGAGAACGAAGTGAGGCCGTTTTTTAAAACGGTCTTTTTTAGATTGCCATTGTAAGAAGCAATGAAAGGCGGTATACTGCAAATGATTGGAAGGAAAGGATCGAACTCGACAAATGGGGGATCAAAATGAAGCAAATTGAAGTATTAAGATATGACGCATTTTCAAAGAAGGCGGGTCTGGGAAACCCGGCGGGCATCGTGCTTGAAGCAGACGGATTGACCGATCGTGAAATGCAGAAGATCGCTGAACAGGCAGGCTATAACGAAACGTCTTTCCTGCTGCCGAGCGAGTCGGCCGACATAAGGATCCGCTACTTTACGCCGGGCCATGAAATGAATCTATGCGGACATGCGACTGTTGCTTCACTTTATGCGCTTCTGGAAAAAGGCGCGATCGAAGCCGGGGCGGAGTTGAAGGTCGAAACAAAAGCGGGTGTTCTTTCCGCGTATACCGCCTCTGACGGCAATCAGCGGTTTTTGGTGACGTTGGAGCAGGCGCCACCGAGTTTTCAGTCATTCACAGGAAGCAGAAGCCAACTGACGGAAGCGCTGGGGATCAGCGAAGCGGACTTTCATGAAGCATTGCCCGTTGTTTACGGCAGCACAGGGATATGGACATTGCTTGTGCCGGTGAGAGATTTGGCCGCAATCCGCAGGATGAAGCCCGTTCAAGCTGAATTCCCCAACATTTTAACCGAAATGCCGCGGGCATCAGTCCACCCGTTTTGCCTGGAGACGATTCATCGGGATTGCCAGCTTCACGGCAGGCATTTTTCATCGCCTTATTCCGGAACGAGTGAAGATCCTGTCACAGGAACAGCATCAGGAGTGATGGGCGCTTATATGAAAACGTACGGAAAGGAATTCTGTGAAGAGGGCCGGACTGATTTTCTAATCGAACAGGGCCAGGAAATGGGAAAAGACGGAAAAGTGAAAATCGAAGTTGCGGAACAAAACGGCATCATGAAAGTGCGGATGACAGGAACCGCTGTATTTGCTGAAAAGCAGAGCTTCGAGGTGTAAAACAGATACCGCCTTTTTTTAACGAGTGATGATCATTGCAAACGCCAGCGGTAAACATTATAATCAACAATGATAATCATTTTCATTTGAGGGGGCGGCCACATGAACGACACGCTGGAAATTCAAAGTATTCGCGATTGTGTCAGAAATAGAAGAACGATTCGAAAGTTTAAACAGGATCCGGTGCCGAAAGAAGTGGTGCTGGAACTCTTGGAAGATGCGGTTTATGCGCCGAACCACAAGCTGACAGAACCGTGGCGGTTCATTTATATCGGGACGGAAAGCGGGAAAAAGAAGCATGCCGACAATTTAAAAGCGGCGTTTAAAGAGCTCAAGCCGAATATGCAGGAAGAACAAATCAATAAGTTCAGAGAGCATATTCTCAGCGTTCCGGCTTTTCTCTTCGTTATTATGAAAGAAGACGAAAACGAACGGGTCAGAAGAGATGATTTTGCAGCCGTCAGCTGTTTGATCCAGAATCTTCAGCTTCTCGCTTGGGAAAAAGGCATCGGCATGGTATGGAAGAGCGGGGAAGTTCTTTCTCATGAAACATTGCACAGGTTAATGGGGCTGAAGCGCGATGAGCGGGTAGCAGCTCTCTTGCAGATCGGATATCCTGCGGAAATTCCTGAAGCGAAGCACAGGACCCCGGCAGCACAGCTACTGACCGAATTAACTTAAAGAATGAGGCCCGGGAATCCCGGGCCTCGATTATTATTTTGACTGCCGCTTTTCCGCGCGCTTATCAGCCGCCTGCATGCGGGCTTGTGCTTCGCGGTCATCCTGATCGGCGAGTTCAGCAGAATATTCCTCGTATACTCCGTCAGCTTCTCTCTTATACTGATCAGGAACTTGAGGGAGCTTTTGCTTGTTTTTGTCACGGTTTTTGTGGATTGCATTTCTGCCCATATGATCACTCCTCATCAATAATCGGCCGGTCAAGCTTTATTGTTCGCTGATCAGGCTCCCGCTATGCATTATGATTTTTCCCTTGCGGCGCGCTCAGCCCTTTTAAATTCGCGCGAATATCTGACTTCCTGCGTCTTGTTCAGAGAGGATTTAAAATGCTCCCGTTTTTTCTTGTCAGCCATCTTTTCAAGCCTCCTCAAAACCTCAGTTATTCACAGGCTGTCCGTTTCAACGGCATTTATACAAGTTTTAAGCTTCTTTTAACCGGCGGTTTTCCTCTTCAAATGTTCTCATGCTGTACAGCGTGTACATATCTTTCGGAATTTCATACAGGTGAAATGTATCGCTGCCGGCCCAGTCAAGATCAGTCTTGACGGCATAGGGGAGCTTTTCCGCCGCTTTGAGGGAGCGCATATTTGTTTTTCTGATTTTCATAAAAACGGCTTCGATTTGCTTTTCATAAAAAAGCTCGCAAAAAAACGCGTCTTTCGCCCGTTGATTCAAGCCTTTTCCATGATAAGGTTTGCCGAGCCATGTGCCAAGGAAGCCTTTTTGATCTTCGATTTCATACAAGCTGATGCAGCCGACCGGGTTTTCCCATTCATCAAGTATCGTTCGCGATATCAGCTTTCCCTGTTCTTCCTCTTCGATCATGTTTTTGACATGAAACATATACTCTTCAATCGTCTCCGCTTTATTTCTGACAAAAGGGAAGACATCCGGATGAATCATCAGTTCAAAAAGTGCATAGCAGTCGGTCAGTTCCCGTTTCTTCAGCATGGCAGCCCCTCCTTAGTTTGAGGGCGGCTTTTACAGCAGAACGGGACGCATAAATCCACCCTCGGAATTTTTTAATTTGCGGAAACAGTTGTCCGCGTATCTTGCACATCCATTAAAAAATTCGGGGTGGGAATCGAACCCACTAAAACCAGAGACCTGGTGGCGCACCATTTGCCTTCCCTGTATTGTATGCTGCTAAAAAGTTACTTACATTTTACGCAGCTGGGAAAGGAAAAGCTACAAGGCTTTTGTTGGGAAAACAGCTTTTATGTCAAAAGGTGTTGCAGGGCATCTTCCAGTTCGGGATATATGAAATGATAGCCGTTCTGAAGCGCTTTTTTCGGGAGGACGCGCTGCCCTTTCAGCACGAGCATGCTCATTTCTCCGAGGATGCCTTTTATTACAAATTCGGGAATCGGGAGCCAGTGGGGGCGCTTTCCTACTTTCGCGACGGTTTGTCCGAAGGTTTCCATCTGAACGGGATTCGGTGCCGTGACATTGACAGGGCCGGACAGCTGAGGCTGCTCAATCGCTGATAATATCATGCCGACGACGTCTTCGATATGAATCCACGGCACCCATTGCTGCCCTGAGCCGACGCGTCCGCCTGCAAACAATTGATAGGGGAACACCATTTTTGGGAGCGCCCCTCCGTCTTTTCCAAGCACCATGCCAAAACGCATCCAGACGGTGCGGATGCCAAGCGCTTCAATTGGTTCGGCTGCTTTTTCCCACGAAGCTGTCGTTCTGCTTAAAAAATCCTCAGCTGAGACGGGGGATTCCTCTGTGAATGTCTGTTCAAGACTCGTTCCGTAAATGCCGACTGCGCTCGCCTGAATGAGGGTGTTCGGCTTCTTCCGAAGACTTTGTATGATGCGGGCCGACTCCTGCACGGAGCGGAGGCGGCTTGCCGCGATTTCCGCCTTCGTTTTTTCATTCCAACGGCCGAAAAGTGATTTTCCGGCTAAATTGATCCAAACATCGATATCGGTCAGCTCTGTTTCAGGGCGGGTGCCGTTTTTTTGCCAGAGAACGTAAGAAGTGTTTTTTTGTTCGGTTTCAGCCGGTTTTCTTGTTAAAATATAGACGTGATGTCCCTGGGCGGTTAAGGCGTTTGTCAAATGCTTGCCGATAAAACCCGTCCCGCCGGAAATCGCAATCTTCATCATGATTCCTCCCTTTCATGATCATTAACCTTATTGTAAAAGAAGAAAACAAAAGAAGGGAGTTATTTATGCCATATATTACAAAGATTTCTGCCCAGAAAAACAATGAAGAACGGGTCAATATTTTTCTGGATGAAAAGTATGCGTTCAGCGTCGACCTGGACGTGCTCGTCAAGTTTGACCTGCGAAAAGGCAAAGAGCTTGATGAGCTTGATATCATTGAGATTCAGTACGGAGACGACGTTAAAAAAGGGTTCAAAAGAGCGCTCGATTATTTGTCATACCGGATGCGCTCGACAAAGGAAGTTAAAGACCATCTCAAGAAAAAAGACGTCGCAGACTCCGCGATCACAGAAATCCTGCATATGCTTAAAGGTTATAAATATTTGGACGACCGCGAATTTGCGGCTGCATATGTCAGCACCCACAGAAAAACGAGCGGCAAAGGCCCCGATGTCCTATTCAGAGAGCTTAAATTGAAAGGGATCGATGATGAACTGATTCAGGAAGCGCTCAGTTCGTTTTCGTTTTCCGATCAGGTCGAGGCCGCGGTCAAGCATGCGGAAAAAGTGCTGAAAAAAGAAAAAAAGCTGTCCTCCAAAGAGACGAAACAGGCCATCGAACAGCACCTTGTCAGAAAGGGGTTCTCCTTCGATGTCATCTCGGCCGCGCTTCAGGAAACGGATTACGAAAACGACGACAGCGCTGAAAGGGAAGCGCTTGAGAAGCAAGGGGAAAAAGCGATGAAGAGGTGCGGTTATGACGGATCATACGAAACGAAAATGAAGGTCAAACAGCATCTGTTCAGAAAAGGCTTTTCAATCGACATGATTGATCAATTTTTAGATGAAAAGGGATGAGAATATGGAGAAAAGATACAGTGAAATGACTGCACACGAACTGCACCAGGAAATCGCGGGTCTGACCGAAAAGGCAAGAAAAGCGGAACAAATGGGGATTGTGAATGAACTGGCCGTCCACGAACGAAAAATCGCGATGGCGAAAGCTTACCTTCTTGATCCGACCGATTTTAAAGCCGGCAACGTATACGAAATCGAAGATGGGGGCGACGATTTCCATATCCGCTATATAAACGGCGTGTTCGCCTGGGGATACCGTCTTTCGTCACCTGATCATGAAGAGGCTCTGCCGATTTCTTTATTAAAAGAAAAGGGCTAAGCCAAAAGCTTAAACCCTTTTCGCAAATGTTATCTTGTCCGGATGCGCGTGTTGCGCTGGAGAATGATGAGGTCCTGGGTCTGCTGCGTTTCTCCGTTTACCTGCGCGCGCGCATGCTTTGTGTTTGCCCATGGCTGCGGATAGTTTTGCGTTTTCATCTGGTTAAAATCGTTTGTATACGGTTTGCGATTTGCACACAAAAGAAATCACTCCATCCCAGAAAAGTTTAGCGTTTGCCGGAAGCCCTCATTCTTTCTTGCGGATGAGTATTTGTGCTTCCGTCAGGGCGCTTTGAAGCAAAATCATCTTTGGCCCGGGGCTCGCCTTCAAATTTATTGTTGTTCATGTTCGGAAAGCCTCTTGATTTATTTCGCATCTCTTTTAGGCTCCTCCAATCAAGTCCATAATGTTTGCGTCTTCGGTTCGGAAGACGTAAGGTTAGTATATGAAAAGGACGACGTTTTCAAAAAGAAAGTTTTTTCCTTAGGGAAAGGGGGAAAAGCCAAGTGGAAGAGTACTTTGAAAAGCTGACAAATGCGCTTCTTGAAAAAAATCATATGCTGAGTTACGCACAAGCCAGAACATGGGTTGAACTGCTGTGGGGGGATTTCGAGGCGACATTTGCAAAGGCCGGCCACCCGTACAGAGGAAAAGAGCTGACAGAGCGTGTCGTCAAAGAGTGGATTGAGCACTATGGCAGCAAGTTGCATTTATTTCAAAATGATAAACCTTATTACAAGGATCTGTTCTCCGGAGGCCGCGGGCTGCTTCATTAAGCATTTCTTTCGAAAAGAATGATTGGCGTGAAAGCGATTGTCATTGGTTCCGGATTGCCGGTGCCAGCGCCGCATATCAAAAGGAGCCCGGATGGCGCATGAAGGGCGTGAAGGCAAGGCGAGGCCGGAGCGGGAGCCGTCTGTCCGTTGAAGCGAAGACTGGTGTAAGCTTGCCTGATCAATGACCATTACATTGTGTCATTCGCCGATTCCCGGGTTGTCGGGAGGAGCCGCAAGAGGAGCGGGGTCACGGTTTCGACTGCAGCATAACGGCGTGAAGTCATGAAAAAAGCTCTGTCTGCAGCGTTCGGTCTTCCATCATGGAACAGTCGGAGAAATCAAATCCGGTTTTCACCCGATGACAAAGGGCATATTAAGGGGAAGGATTTGATTGCGGCGGCGGACTTTGACCTCCGGTTTGACAAGCGGTCCTTACGAGGTTTTCCCTGCGGCTTCTTTGGCTTTTGGTGAAGAGCAGGGGTTTAATTTGGAAAAATATGATTCAATGCGAAAAATGTCGTAAAATGGGAAAACCATTAGGCTATCGTGTTTGATTCTAAAGCAATATCATTTTTTTACCACTTGTTCATAGATGTCTGATATAATGACAAAATAATCTTGTAGAAAATAGTACAGCGTGCCCACAGTTTTCCTTTTGTTGTGTGGGAAGCGGCTAGATGCAAGTATCCTGCCAAACGGATGCCGGATGCAATTTTATTATGTCCAAAAGAGGTGCCTTTAAGTGAAGAGAGGATTCGTTTCAATCATTATTCCTTCATACAATGAAGCAAGCAATATTAAATTGATTTATGAATCGTTGAGGAACGAATTTCAATCCATTGATTATGATTATGAAATTTATTACATAAATGATGGAAGCACTGATCAAACATTGGAGGAAATTAAAAAGCTAGCCGAAAAAAGCGAGCGTGTGAAATATATTTCGTTTTCACGGAATTTCGGCAAGGAGGCAGCCATCCTTGCCGGTTTTCAGCATGCCCGCGGCGATGCCGTTGTAGTGATGGATGCGGATTTGCAGCACCCGACATACCTCCTGCACGATTTTATTAAAGGGTATGAGGAAGGCTATGATCAAGTGGTCGCCCAGCGCAACAGAAAGGGAGACAACCCTGTGCGCTCCTACTTGTCGTCCCTTTATTACCGCTTTATCAATAATGCGGTGGAAGTCGATTTAAGGGACGGCGTCGGCGATTTTCGTCTTTTAAGCAGAAAAGCCGTCAATGCGATGCTGAAGCTGAGCGAAGGCAACAGGTTCTCAAAAGGGCTGTTTTGCTGGATCGGTTTTGACCAAAAGATTGTTTATTACGAGAACGTCGAAAGGAAAAACGGAAAGTCCAAGTGGTCGTTCCGCCACTTGTTGAACTATGGAATCGACGGGGTTGTGTCGTTCAACAACAGACCGCTGAGAATTTGTTTTTACGCCGGTATTTTTATCCTTTTTCTATCGCTTATTTATATCGCTGCGACATTCATCAGAATCTTAAAATACGGTGTGATCGTTCCCGGCTATTTTACGATTATTTCCGCCGTCCTGTTTCTCGGCGGCATCCAGCTTCTCAGCCTCGGAATCATCGGCGAATACATCGGGCGCATTTATTATGAGACGAAAAAGCGGCCTCATTACTTAATACAGGAGGCAAACATCGCTCATGGAGAAACTCATGAAAATCGTGAATCCTGAATTTATTCGCTTCGCCGTCGTCGGTGCAGTGAATACTTTGAATTACTATGCGGTGTATTTGCTGCTGCATGTTTTGCTTCAGTTGAATTATATGGTTTCTCATATTGCCGCTTTTTTCGTCAGTCTTGTGATTTCTTTTTTCTTGAACTGCTATTTTACATTTAAAATCAAGCCGACGCTGGCAAAGTTTTTGCAATTTCCGCTGACACAGCTGTTTAATTTGACGGTATCTTCTTTGTTCGTCTACACGTTTGTGAATTTTTTCAAGATGAACAGTGAGGCAGCACCGCTTGCCTCCATGTTTTTAACCGTTCCTCTGACATTTTTAGTGACAGGGAAGATTTTGAAAAAAGACAGGGGAAGAGTATGAAGAAAACAGTTTTTTTATTTGTGATCGCAAGCGTTGCAGTTTCCTTGGCCGCCCATTCCTTTTTTCTGTATGAATGGGCGCATGACCGCTACATGACTGGGAACGGCGACGGACTTGCACAAATGATTATTTTTAAGTCGTTTCTTTTTGAACAATACAAACAAGGGAACTTCTTTTATTCGTATTCTTTCGGTCTCGGAGGCGGGATCTACAGCCAGCTTGGCTATTATTTCACGACGTCTTTTGTCTTCATCGCTTCATCCGCAGCCATTTTTCTGATGCAGCTTTTGCATTTGGCCGGGGATGCGGACCCTTTGTTCTGGGCGCAGGCCTCTGTATTCATCAGTGTCATTAAGCTAAGCCTGATCATTTTAGCGGCAGCGTATGCGTTAAACGGCATGGTGAAAAACAAGCTTGCCGCCTTTACAGGTGCGGTCTTGTACGGTACGTCGGTCATCTATTTCAGGCACACGGTGTTCTGGGAATTTTTCAGTGACGCCATGCTGTGGCTGCCGCTGCTTGTCGCCGGAGCCGAGAAAGTTATCAGGGAAAAGCGGACAGGACTGTTTATTACGGCTTGTTCTTTAACGCTGATCAATAACTTTTATTTTGCCTATATCAACTTGATTTTCATTGCGATCTATATCATCTTCCGCTGGCTGATCCGGCTAGACCCGGAAAAGGAAGCGCCGAGGTGGAAGCAATTCGGGATGTTCGCCGCTTCATGCCTGATTTCTTTCGGAATCAGCGCGGTTTCCTTTGTGCCTGCAGTTTACGGATTTTTAAACAATTTACGGCCGCCGTATGAACAGGCTGTCGCTGTATACGATCTGACGGACAACATTCTGTTTTCCAGCCGCATTGTCTTGCTGCCGGCTGTCTTTATGCTGTTCTTGTTCGCGTTTTCGTTCTATAAAAATAAAACGTTCAGGCTGTTTGCCTCAATCAGTGTGCTGCTTGTGCTTTTGCACTACAGCCCGCTTGCGGCAAGCGCGTTCAACGGCTTCTCCGCTCCGCAGAACCGCTTTGAATACCTGCTCGCTTTTACGATCGGGGGAGCGGCGGCCGCAGGAATGACCGAACTGAAAAACATCAGGCGGAAAGAGATGATATGGTCCATCCTGCTCGCCCTTCTGGTTTATATCGCGGTCATTTGGCGAAAAGACGTGGATTTATCACTGATGCAAAATTGGAGCATGCTTGTGCTTCTGTTCCTGACAATCGCCATCTTTACGGCGGCGGGGTTTCAATATAAGAAATCGCAGCTTTTTTTGCAAGCCTGCATTTTATTATCGTCCGTTCTCGTGGCGAACACGTATCAGAAATATGTTCTGTCTGAGTCAAGCGGCATTAAAGACGTCACAAAAAGCTATTTGACCAGCAATGAGTACAATGGCGAAGAACAGCGCCGCCTCTTAAACAACATTCGAAAAGACGATGACGGTGACCCGTATACAAGAATCGACTGGATGAACGGCGTGCGCAACAATACTCCGCTGATGCAGGATTTTAACGGCTTCAGCGCCTACTCAAGCATTCTCAATCGCGATCTTCTCCTGTTTTATTGGGAAGACCTGCAAATCGATATGGGAAGGGAAAGCGTCAGCCGCTACGCATCGATGGGCGACCGGGCCAACTTGTACAGCTTGCTGTACGGCAAGTATTACATGACGGAAAAAGAGAATGCCGCCAATGTTCCGTACGGGTTTATCAAAACGGATGAATCAGAGCACTACGCGGTCTATAAAAACAAATACACCATGCCGTTTATCCGGACCGCGCGGACAGTATTTACGGAAAAAGATTTAGCGGATGCGCCTGTTTTAGCGCGGGAGCATGCGATGCTTGAAGGAATCGTGCTTGAGAATGGCGATGATGGAAAAGTGCAGCCGCCGGACGTTCCTGATTTGATGAAGCAGACGAAGCTGAAAACCGAAGGGGCGAGCTATCATAACGGCGTCCTCGACGTCACCGCCGAAAATGGCGGCATCGATCTCATTCCCGAAGGCGGGCTCCCGAAAGAAGGCGACTATTATGTCGGATTTTATTTAAAAAGCCTTGCAAAAGACCAATTCTTTAACTTGCGGGTCAATGATTATGTAACATCAAGAAAATCGAACGAGTCGATTTACAAAACAGGTGTTTACGATTTAACGATCAGGGTCCCGAAAACAGATAAAATTTCAATCAGGCTGCCAAAAGGGAAATATCAATTGGACCATTTGAGCCTGCACCAGGAAGACTATCAATTGCTGAAAAAAGCGGCCGCCCAAAAAGCGCCGGCCGCCGACTTGGACTGGCGGAACAATCAAGTGTCCATCAGCTTTGACAATCAAAATGGAGACCGCTACATGGTCCTGCCGGTTCCGTACGAAAAAGGCTGGGAAGTCACTGTAAACGGAAAACCGCAAACCGTCCATAAGGCAAATTACGCGTTTATCGGATTTTCAATAGAAAAAGGGAAAAACGACATCCGGCTCGTTTATTACCCGCCGTACTTCAAAGCTGCCTTGGCCGTGACAGTCATCAGCCTCATCATCGGAATCTGGTACGGCAGAAGGAGAAAAAAGCTTGGCTCTTAAACAGAGCCAAGCTTTAATTTTTTCTGAAGTTTTTCCTCGCTGAAAATCCATCCCGTATAGGAGGTGATTAATTCGAGCGTGTCTCTGTCGATGTGCGCGATCGCCACGAAAGGGTAGTGTCCTTTGCTGCGGTATCGCAGATCGATAAAGCGGACTTCGTAGTGATCCTTATACGTATCGATCTCCCATTTGTAAACCGGTGAGAATGAAAGAAACGCCGAAATGTTCTTATCCTGTTTCGCCGCTTTCATCACGTTCGTATCCGGCACAGGCACCCTGTTGAAGGTGTCGACGATGACGACGTTTCCGTCCATGCTTCGTCCGACGTAAAAAGCCGATTTTGCTTTGACGGCAATTCGCCACTGCCTGAATTTCATCGTAGGCGAAATAATGATTTCTTCAATATCTTCGATTTTTTCACGGAGCTCATGCTTGATGTTCCTCTGCATGAAATACCTCACCAGATAATAACCGGCCAAGACGATGTAAAGAGCCAAAAATGTATAGCCCTGATGAGCGCCTGCCAGCCAAAAGGCGATGGCTATGAGATGGCTGACGAAAATAAACGGATCAAATGTATTAATCAAGCCGAGCGCTACCCATTTCCTTGAAAAAGGTCTGATCGCCTGTGTTCCGTATGCATTAAAAATATCCACGAACACATGAAGCGCGACCGCGGCAAAGGTCCAAAGCCACAGGTGAAGCAGATTGGCTTCGGGATAAAAGAGCATGAGAATGCCCGGAATCATCAGCGACCAGGCGAGAACAGCGGGGATGGAATGGGTGAATCCCCTGTGGTGCCTAATATAAACAGCGTTGTTTTTCAATTTCAAAACGGTATCGATATCCGGAGCCTGAGATCCGGCGATTGTCGCAATCATCACGGCTTGAGCCATTGATGGGTCCATTCCGACAACTGGATCAAGCGTCGCAATGCCTCCGAGTGCAACGCCCATGACAACATGTGTGCCAGTATCCATTGGTGACCTCCCCTAATGGTGCTAGAAAATCATTTTATTTTCCAAAAACAGAACGAACGAACGACGGACCTTGCCTGAAATATTTAACGCTTTTGCTTTCTTCACTTTTAATGTAACATGTTATCGTATATGCATATAGTTTACAACAAAAAGCCGAAGTAACAAAAGATCGGTATGCAAATGTGACGTGCACAGGCAAGGAGAAGTTTCATGATGGATCTGCAAAAGAAATTACAGCAAAAAAACATCAAACAATTTCAAGAAGATTTAATTTCTTGGTATGAGCAAGAAAAACGGGATCTGCCATGGCGCTCAGACAGCGACCCTTATAAGGTATGGGTGTCAGAAGTGATGCTTCAGCAGACGAGAGTGGATACGGTGATTCCTTACTTCAACAACTTTATCGAAAAATTCCCGACCGTTGAAGCGCTCGCTGAAGCCGACGAAGAAAAAGTGCTTAAAGCCTGGGAAGGACTGGGATACTATTCAAGAGTTCGGAACTTGCAGAGCGCTGTCAGGGAAGTCCACGAACGATACGGAGGAGTGGTTCCTCCTTCAAAAGAGGAATTCGGCAGCTTAAAAGGTGTCGGCCCTTATACAAGAGGCGCGGTGCTAAGCATCGCCTACAATCAGCCGGTACCCGCGGTGGACGGAAATGTCATGCGGGTGATGTCACGGATTCTTTCCGTATGGGATGATATCGCAAAGCCTAAAACCAAAACCCTGTTTGAAAAAATTGTCGAAGCGTTTATTTCTGAAGAAAAACCGTCCGAATTTAACCAGGGGCTGATGGAGCTTGGCGCTGTCATCTGTACGCCGAAATCGCCGTCCTGCCTTCTCTGTCCCGTCCGAGAGCACTGTTCCGCTTTTGCAGAAGGCTGTGAAAAAGAGCTTCCGGTTAAAAGCAAAAAGAAAAAACCCTCGGTAAAAACTCTTGCAGCCGTTGTCCTGACTGATGAAGAAGGATACATCTATATCCATAAAAGACCGGCATCAGGCCTTTTGGCAAACCTTTGGGAATTCCCGAACACAGAAACGCAGAAAGGGCTGAAGCACGAGCGCGAGCAGCTTGCGGCTTTTTTGAAAGAAGCAGCCGGAATAGAAGCTGAAATCGGTCCGCTTGAAGGAATCGTAGAACACGTGTTTACACACCTTGTCTGGAACATTTCTGTCTTTTTCGGGAAAACGCTCGATCAACCGGATGATTCATACTTTAAAAAGGTCACGAAAGAAGAGCTCACTGAATATGCCTTCCCGGTTTCACATCAGAAAATATGGAATATGTATATGAAATAGGCAGCTTGACTGTGCATGCTGCCCGTTAGTCGTACTGGATGGCGGTGCCGTGCGTATAATCGGCTTCCTGGCGGCGCAGTCCGCCTCTTGCTTGGATTTCTTTCACAACCTCCAGGTACTCGGCATGCCCTTCTTCATTGAGGAATGGCATGATTTGCTGGAAGGCGCGGTGAAAATAGAGAAGCTCCGCATCTTTCCACTCGTTTTTCGGCGTGTGGTCGAGCTCGCTCATATCGCGTCCTACGTACATAAGGCGAATGCCTCCTTTTTTGATCGTGTTATAAGCTATTTTTTATCAGATTTTCAATCACTATACTAGGAGATGAATGACAGATGGAACAAAGAAAATGTGCCCTTATTACAGGAAGCAGCCGCGGCGTCGGCAAAGCAGCCGCTTTGAGGCTTGCCGAAAACGGCTACAATATCGTCATCAACTATGCGAGAAGCAAAAAAGCGGCCCTTGAGACGGCTGAAGAAATCGAAAAACTCGGTGTCAAAGCATTGGTCGTCAAGGCGAATGTCGGGCAGCCGGCGAAAATAAAAGATATGTTTCAGCAAATCGAGGAAGCGTTCGGCAGACTGGACGTGTTCGTCAACAATGCTGCATCCGGCGTATTACGCCCCGTCATGGAGCTTGAGGAAAGCCATTGGGACTGGACGATGAACATCAATGCGAAAGCTCTGCTATTCTGCGCGCAGGAAGCGGCAAAGCTGATGGAGAAAACGGGAGGCGGCCACATTGTGAGCATCAGTTCGCTCGGTTCGATCCGTTATTTGGAAAACTATACGACAGTCGGCGTTTCAAAAGCTGCGCTTGAATCATTGACAAGATATCTCGCTGTTGAGCTTGCGGCGAAAAACATCATCGTCAATGCGGTTTCCGGAGGCGCGATCGATACAGACGCCCTGAAGCACTTCCCGAACCGCGAAGAACTTTTGGAAGATGCCCGGCAAAATACGCCTGCCGGCCGCATGGTTGAGATTAGCGACATGGTCGATGCGGTGGAATTTTTAACGTCAGGGAAAGCGGATATGATCCGCGGACAGACGATCATTATTGACGGCGGCCGTTCACTGCTCGTGTAAATTTTTCGCGTTCAATGAATAGGATATCATCCTCCTGCACAATCTAATGGTCGTGGAGGTGATATACAATGGCTAACCAACAATCCAAAACAAACGCACAAAAAGTAAGACAACAAAACCAAGCTTCTGCACAAGGTGGTCAGTTCGGCACTGAATTTGCCAGCGAAACTGACGCGCAGCAAGTAAGACAAAATAACCAACAAGCTGAGCAAAAAAAACAGCAAAACAGCTAATCACTGAAACAGGAAAAAGCACTTCACCATCGGATGAGGTGCTTTTTTCTTTTCGTTTTTTGATCCGACAAAACATCCGAATCTTAGCCACAATCAGTCAAAGGACATCCGGCATGTATAGAGAAATGTTAGTTAGGCAATAAATGGAGTAGAGCATAGAATGGAGGATCCCGAATGCCGGAATTTGAAAACTTGGTTCAGGGGCAGATGGAGATTATGGATAAGCTGCTGTATCTGCAAGCGGAGATTGAAAGATGCCAGAAAATTGAAAAAGAATTGGCTGCCCTTGAAAAGAAAGCCCAGCTTTTATCGATCCGGGAAGATATATCCCAGAAGCGGAAAGATCTTGCTCAAATTCAGGATTTATTCCAAAAGCAGACGGAGCAGGTGATTCAGGCTTATCAAAGAATCGAAGCATGAGCCTCTCTTTATCGTTTTTAGAAAAGAGCCATTCCTGTTCGGGAGTGGCTGTTTTATTTTCATTTTTTATTTTCAAACGTTATAATAAATAAAAGAACTGTCGGACAGGCGATGTGACACACTGACTTGTAAGGCTTTTGCAAAGAAAGTAGGGGAGAAAAACATGGGCTTTCCCAAGGAAGGAGAAACCATTCAAATTCATAGCTATAAGCACAATGGACAGATTCATCGGATTTGGAATGAAACAACGATTTTAAAAGCAACGGAATTGTGCATCATCGGCGCCAATGACCGGACAATGGTCACAGAATCTGACGGCCGGACATGGGTGACGCGAGAGCCCGCAATTTGTTATTTCCATGCAAAGCAGTGGTTTAACGTCATCGGCATGCTTCGCGAAGACGGGATCTATTACTATTGCAACATCAGTTCGCCGTTTGCTTTGGACGATGAAGCCATCAAATACATCGACTATGATTTAGACGTGAAAGTCTTTCCGGATATGACGTATCATATTCTTGATGAAGATGAGTACGCGGATCATAAAAAGGCGATGAATTATCCGAAGGAAATCGACGGCATTTTAAGGTACCACTTAAATACGTTGCTGCATTGGATACACCAAAGAAAAGGCCCGTTTGCATCTGAATTTATTGATATTTGGTATGAACGGTATTTGCATTATACAAAATAAACCTGAAAAACCTGTTGAGACCAACAGGTTTTTTGCGGTGTACTCACACATCAAGATATAGAGGGGGGAAGACGTGTGGGGGTAATCAGAAGGTACATGGAATTTGTGAAGCCGTATAAATGGAAAATCGTTTTGACGGTTTTAATCGGTATTATTAAATTTTCTATTCCGCTGGTCATCCCGCTTCTGCTGAAATACGTCGTTGACGACATCATCCAGGGGAGCGGAACCACTGAAGAAAAAACATCCACATTATTCATGGTAATGGCGGTTATGTTCGCCATTTTTTTGGTGCTTCGGCCGCCTGTCGAATACTATCGGCAATATTTCGCACAGTGGACGGCAAGCAAGGTGCTTTATGATATCAGGGACAAGCTGTTTGCACACATTCAAAAGCTGAGCCTCAGGTATTATGCAAACACCCGCGCAGGAGAAATCATTTCAAGGGTCATCAACGATGTCGAGCAGACAAAGGAATTTGTCATCATCGGGTTGATGAACGTATGGCTTGACGTGATGACGATTTTTATCGCCATCGCCATCATGCTGACGATGGATGTGAAGCTGACGCTTATTTCGATCGTGCTGTTTCCGCTTTACGGACTGTCTGTTAAATTCTTCTACGGCAGGCTCAGAAAGCTGACGAGAGAACGTTCCCAGGCGCTGGCCGAGGTGCAGGGCCACCTTCATGAAAGGGTTCAGGGGATGCCTGTCATCAGGAGTTTTGCGATCGAGGATTATGAACAGAAGCAATTTGATCACGAGAACGCGAATTTTCTCGGCAAAGCAATCCGCCATACGGCCTGGAATGCCAAAACGTTTGCCGTCGTCAATACGGTTACAGACCTCGCTCCGCTGATCATCATTACGGTTGCGGGTTACCATGTGATTCACGGGTCCCTTACTGTAGGAACGATGGTGGCGTTTTTCGGATATATTGAACGCCTCTACAACCCGCTGCGCCGCCTGATCAATTCATCGACAACATTGACGCAGTCGATCGCATCGATGGACAGGCTGTTTGAATTTATTGATGAACCGTATGAATTAAAAGATAAACCCAATGCTGTAAAAGCAGAGCGGTTAAAAGGAATTGTTGAATTTAAAAACGTTTCCTTCCAATACGAAAAATCGGAAGAAATGATTTTGCAGAATCTTTCTTTGAAAGCCGAACGGGGCGAAACGGTCGCGCTCGTCGGAATGAGCGGAGGCGGCAAATCGACGCTCGTCAGCCTCATTCCGAGATTCTACGATGTCTCAGCCGGAAGCCTAGAGATCGACGGCATCGATGTGCGCGATTATCAGGCGCAGAGCCTTAGAAACCAAATCGGCATGGTGCTTCAGGATACATTTTTATTCAGCGAATCGGTACGTGAAAACATATCGATCGGAAATCCCGAAGCTTCGATGGAAGACATCATTGAAGCGGCAAAAGCCGCGAATGCCCACGATTTTATTATGGAACTGCCGCAAGGCTATGATACAAAGGTCGGAGAAAGGGGCGTCAAGCTGTCCGGAGGCCAAAAACAGCGGATATCAATCGCCAGGGTGTTCCTGAAGAATCCGCCTCTCTTAATTTTGGATGAAGCGACATCAGCGCTTGACCTTGAAAGCGAGCACTATATCCAGGAAGCGATGGAAAAGCTCGCGAAAGACCGGACGACCTTTATCGTTGCCCACAGATTGTCGACGATTACCCACGCTGACAAAATCGTCGTCATCGAAAACGGACGTGTCGCGGAAGCCGGCACACATGATGAATTAATGAGCCGCGACGGCCACTATAAGCATTTATTCACCATTCAAAAATTAAACTAAAACCGCCAAAAGCCTGACTTTCGTTTGAAGCCGAACGATTGTCAGGCTTTTTCTTTCCCTGCAAATTTCGTACATATTTCCTATCTCGTCTAAATACAATTTAAAAAATACAAGCTCCGGAGGTGTATAAGTGACAAAAGAAAAATTGCTTGAAGTATCGGATTTATCGATTTCGTTTCACCAGAAAAAGTCTGAAACCCCGATTGTGCAAGGCATTTCTTTCGATCTCCATCCCGGAGAAATCATGGGAGTCGTCGGAGAGTCCGGCTGCGGCAAGAGCGTCACCTCTTTGGCTTTAATGGGGCTGAACGCAAACACCCGGACGACGGGCCGGATCAAGTTTCAAAACAAAGATCTTCTCATGCAGTCTGAAAAAGAATGGAGACAGATGCGCGGCAATGACATCGCAATGGTTTTTCAAGAGCCGATGACCTCCCTCAACCCCCTTTTCACAATTGGCGATCAATTAACAGAAGCACTCTCCAGCCATACCAATATTCATAAAAAAGAAGCAAGAAGAAAAGCCGTTCAAATGCTGGAAACCGTCGGCCTGCCGAGGGCGGACCAGCTGATGAAGCAGTATCCCCACGAACTGTCGGGAGGCATGAGGCAGCGGGTCATGATCGCAATGGCATTAATTTGCGAACCGAAGCTGCTGATCGCCGATGAACCGACAACAGCTCTCGACGTCACCATCCAGGCCCAGATTCTGTCCCTGCTGAAAAAGCTCAATGCCGAATTTAACACAGCCATTCTCCTCATTACCCACGACCTTGGCGTCGTTCACAATACATGTGAACGCGTGATGATCATGTATGCCGGCCGGATCGTTGAAGAGGGCGGTGTCACCGCTGTTTTTGACAGTCCGAAACACCCTTATACAAAAGGCTTGTTCGCCTCTATTCCGGCATTCACAGTCAAATCCGAGCGGCTGTCTTCGATTGAGGGGCAGGTGCCGAAGCCGGGATCGATTAAAAAAGGCTGTATGTTTGCGCCGCGATGCCCCCATAAACATGAACGCTGCATTGAAGAAGCGCCCGGATTGAACAAGCTGAAGGATGATCATGCTGTAAGCTGCTTTCTCTATGAAGAGGAAGGTGTTTTCACATGAATCGCGAACTGCTGAGCGTTCAAGAGCTGAAAACGTATTACCGCGTGTCCCGTAAGAAAATCGTGAAAGCGGTCGATGATGTTACTCTGTCAGTTAAAAAAGGCGAAATCTTAGGGATCGTCGGTGAATCAGGCTGTGGAAAATCAACCTTGGGAAAATCGATATTGCGGCTGACCGAGCCGACTGCGGGAAAGGTGACATTTCTCGGGCAAGAGATGACCGGCCTTAATGCAAAAGAGCTTCGCAACATGAGAAGGCATATACAAATGATTTTTCAAGATCCGTACGCTTCGTTAAATCCGCGCATGAAAATAAAGGATATTTTGGAAGAACCGCTGATCGTTCATCAACTCGGAACGAAGGCGGAAAGGAGAGAAGTCGTGCGCTCGATGCTTGAAATTGTCGGCCTTGATGCTTCATACGGCGACCGCTACGCACACCAATTCAGCGGCGGTCAGAGGCAAAGGATCGGCATTGCAAAAGCGCTGATCACAAAGCCAAAACTGATCATTGCCGATGAACCTGTTTCCGCGCTTGATGTATCCGTTCAGGCGCAGATCTTAAATCTGCTGAATGATCTGCAGGAGGCATTCGATTTAACGTTTCTGTTTATTTCTCACGATCTCGCAGTCGTTCGCTATATCAGCGACAGGGTGGCTGTGATGTATTTCGGAAAGATCGTCGAGATGGCGGACGCCGAATCGTTATTTAGAGAACCGAAACACCCGTATACAGAAACGCTGTTAGCGGCAGTACCGGTCATCGGCAAAGGCGAAGCGGTTCATACGGCACCGGATATTGCCGCGCCCCGCATGAGTGAAAAGGGCTGTCCTTTTTACAGCAGATGCATGAAGCGGGCAGCGGTTTGTCTGGAAGCGGAGCCGCCGCTTGAAGAGACTGCGGACGGGCATTATGCCGCATGTCATTTTACCAATAAGGAGGCTGTAAGATGAAAAAGAAAAGCTGGCTGATCTGTTTGGGAATGATTCTGTCTATTTCCGCTTTTTTAATGGGATGCTCCGGTAACGAAAGCGGAAAAAACGACGGAGGGACGAACGGCGGAAAAGATACGCTGATCATCGGCAGAGGCGGTGATTCAACATCGCTTGATCCGATCACAACGACAGAAGGCGAAGCATTTAAAGTGACGATCAATATGTTTGAAACCTTGCTGAATTACGGAGAACAAGACACTACGCTAAAGGAAGGCCTCGCGGTGAAATGGGACGCTTCAGATGACGGTTTGACCTACACACTGGAGCTGAGGCAAGGCGTGAAATTCCATGACGGAACGGATTTTAATGCAGAAGCCGTCAAATACAATTTTGAGCGGTGGATGAACGGGGATGAAGAAAAATTTCCTTACTACGGCATGTTCGGAGGCTATAAGAAAGATGATGGGCATGTCATCAAAGATATAAAAGTGCTCGGCGACCATAAGATTCAGTTCATTTTAAAACGCCCGCAAGCGCCGTTTTTAAAGAACCTTGCCATGACTTCATTCGGGATTGCAAGTCCTGCCGCGATCGAAAAATACGGCGAAAAATTCAGGGAGCACCCCGTCGGCACGGGCCCTTACAAATTTGTCGAATGGAAGCCGAACGACCGGATCGTCCTTGAAAAAAATGAAGACTATTGGGATCAAGGCAAGCCGAAATTGCAGAAGATCATTTTCAGAGCCATTCCTGAAAACTCAGCCCGCTTAAATGCATTGAAGACGGGCGAAATCGACCTAATGGACGGCGTCAATCCGTCTGATATCGAAAGCATCAAAGCAGACGCCAATCTGAAAATATTTGAAAGGCCTTCAATGAACGTCGGGTATCTCGGAATGACGACGACAAGAAAGCCTTTTGACAATAAGCTGGTCCGCCAGGCGCTGAACCATGCTGTTGATAAACAGGCGATTATCGATTCCTTCTACGGAGGCCTCGCCGAATCTGCCAAAAACCCGCTCCCTCCTTCGCTTGAAGGGTACAACGATCAGATAAAGGAATATCCGTATGATTTAAAAAAGGCAAAAGAACTCTTAAAAGAAGCCGGATTCCCGGACGGGTTTAAAATGAAGCTTTGGGCAATGCCTGTCCCGCGCCCGTATATGCCGGACGGTATGAAAATAGCCGAAGTGATTCAATCAAGCTTCGAAAAAATCGGCGTCAAAACGGAAATCGTCACTTACGACTGGGCGACGTATTTGGATAAAGTGAGTAAAGGGGAAGCCGATGCGTTTTTGATGGGCTGGACCGGAGACAATGGAGATCCGGACAACTTCATTTATACGCTGCTTGATAAAGATAATATCGGCGGTAACAACTATACGTACTTCAGCAATGACGAGCTTCATGACATCTTAATCGAAGCGCAGTCAGATCCTGACCAAAAGAAGAGAAATAAACTGTATCAAGATGCGCAGGAGCTCCTCCATGAAGAATCGCCTTGGGTTCCGCTTGTCCATTCCACGCCGATTTTGGCCGGTTCAAAAGATATCGAAGGATATGCTCCGCATCCGACAGGGAGTGAAGTATTGTCCGGCGTAGAGTTTAAATAGGTGGTGACAGCCATTGCTTGCTTACTGTTTTAAACGGACGGCTATGCTGATCCCCGTTCTCATCGGCATGACACTGGTCGTTTTTTCGATCATCCGCTTTATTCCCGGCAACCCCGCCCAGGTTATTCTCGGTCAGAGGGCGACAAAGGAAGCGGTGCAGCAGCTGACCGTCCAGCTCGGCCTTGATCAGCCGTGGTATGTGCAATACGCCAGATATATCGGGGATTTGCTGAAAGGGGATCTCGGGACATCAATCCGCACGGGAGCGGCGATTACGCAAGAAATAAAGCCGTATTTGTTCGCCACTCTCGAGCTTGCTTTTTTCGCGATGCTGATCGCAGTGTTTGTCGGCGTGAATGCCGGAATCATCAGCGCGTGGTTTAAGAATTCGGTATTCGACTATGTTGCGATGCTGGTTGCTTTAATCGGCGTGTCGATGCCGATTTTTTGGCTCGGTCTGATGGGCCAGTGGTTCTTTTCGATCGAGCTCGGCTGGCTGCCGACAACGGGAAGGGAGAATGTCAGAAATCCGGTCGAAGCCTTTACCTACATTCATACACTGGACACCCTTTTGCACGGAAGGTTTGATCAGTTTGCAGATACCATCCGCCATTTAATTTTGCCGGGAACCGCTCTTGCGACCATTCCCGCCGCGATCATTGCGAGAATTACGAGGGCCAGCATGATAGAGGTGCTGCAGTCCGATTATATCCGCACGGCAAAAGCAAAAGGCGTGCATATGTTTTTCGTTATCTATAAGCACGGTTTAAAAAATGCGTTCATTCCGGTGCTGACCGTCATCGGCCTGCAAACCGGACTTTTACTGGGCGGCGCGATTTTAACGGAGACGATTTTTGCCTGGCCCGGCATCGGCCGGTACATTTATGATGCGATCAGCTACCGCGACTACCCGGTTATCCAATCGGGCATTCTCGTGATCGCCTTCATCTTCGTCATGATTAACTTCATTGTTGATCTGCTGTACGCCGTCATCGATCCGAGAATTAAATATTAGGAGGCGGGAAATGTGGTTGTGCTTCAAAATGAACAGCAGAGGGAGGACGTGAAGGTGCGTTCGCCTTTGGCGGAACATATTCGGCGGTTCTTTGAGCATAAACTGGCTGCCGCCGGCACGATTTTAGTCGCTCTGTTTATCCTGCTGGCCATCTTCGCGCCGCTCATCGCACCCTATGGAATAAACGACCAGTCACTGTCAGACAGGCTTGCCGCTCCGTCTGCTGAACACCTTTTTGGAACGGACGATTTTGGCAGGGATATTTTTTCAAGGGTGCTGTACGGCGCGAGGCTGTCTTTATGGGTCGGCTTTTTCTCCTGTCTGGCATCGGCCTTGGCGGGGACGCTGTTAGGGCTGATCGCCGGTTTTTACGGCAGATGGGCTGATGCGTTGATTTCGCGGCTGTTTGATATCATGCTCGCGTTTCCCAGCATTCTGCTGGCGATCGCCATTGTGGCGATTCTCGGGCCTTCCCTTGAAAATGCCCTGATTGCCATCGCCATCATCAACGTTCCGACGTTTGGCAGGCTCGTTCGTTCAAAAGTGCTCAGCATCAGGCAGGAGGAATATGTCTTATCTGCGCGTGCTGTCGGGATGTCCAATATGAGGATGATGTTTAAACACATTCTTCCCAACAGCATGGCCCCGGTTATCGTTCAAGCGACACTGAATATTGGAACAGCGATTATAGAAGCGGCCGCGCTCGGATTTTTAGGGTTGGGGGCGCAGGCGCCGAACCCGGAGTGGGGAAAAATGCTTGCGGATGCCAGGCCTTATTTGGCACAGGCCCCGTGGACATTATTTTTTCCGGGATTTGCGATCATGCTGACCGTGCTCGGCTTTAATCTGATGGGAGACGGCCTGCGCGACACCCTTGATCCGAAAATGAAGGAAGGAAAATAAAAAAACCGGTTAACGTATTCGTTAACCGGTTTACTCTTCCTCAACTTCAAGCTCGCTGTCTTTTTTGTGGTACGTCTGAAAGCTTGTGAGCAAGGTTTCCAAATGTTCAAGCTGTTCTCGGTATTCTACGGTGCTCGCCATAATGGTCAGCATATTGTAGTCCAACAGTTCTTCTTTCAATTTGTCCTGGTTTTTCAGGAATGATTCGGTCAAGTGCTGTTTGTACACGTCTCCTTCTTCGTGAAGGTCGACGTGATCCTGCGTTTTAATCCTGCCGACGAATCTCATTAAAATTCGCTCGTGCCAATGGAGAAGATAATCAAGCTCTTCGACCAGCGTTTCTTGAAATTCTTCAGGCATATGACAAAACTCGTTTTCAAGCCGGTGCAGTTTTTTCAAAGCATCAAGCGCGCGGTTCGATGCAATGATCGCCTGTCTGAACAGCACGAGCTTTCGCTGTTTTACATATGTGGAACGTTTTAAATAGCTTCTTTCTTCTTTGTAAAGCAAGTAAAGGTGATCGACCTTCATCATTTTTTCTTTCAGCTTTTCAATATCTTCTTTCAGCATGGAGTGTTCCGTTGTCTTCCGCGTCAACAATCTGATCCATTTAATGACTTCATCTGTATTTTCAACAACATGGCTGACGAGCTTCGTTTCATATTTAGGCGGCAGAAAAATCAGGTTGACCAGGAACGCAGACAATACACCCAAAATAACCGTTCCGGTTCTCACCAAGGCAAACCATAAAAAGTTGTCGCCGGAGCTCTCCAATATGGCAATAACGGTGACGAGAGCGATCGAAATTGTATTCTCGATCTTCAGCTTCAGGTTGATCGTAATGACGATTACCGCCGTCAATCCGATGATGATCGGACTGGGTTCGAAAATAAGTCCAAAAATAATGGCTGTGGCAGCTCCGATTATGTTCGCCTGCACTTGATCGACAATCGTCAAAAATGAACGATAGATCGAAGGCTGTATCGCGAAGATAGCCGCGATTCCCGCGAAGACAGGAGTCGGAAGGCCGAGCCAAGACGCGAGGTAAAGCGCAAGCGTAATGGCAATGCCTGTTTTGAAAATACGGGCACCAAGTTTCATTAGGCTGTACTTGCATCCCTTTCTATAATAAAATTCGTTCTTTACAGAAAATGAATTGTATTGAACATTCCCTCTCTGTTAATTTGCCAAACAATAAAGTAATATACAGCGATCTTCCGAAATATTCAACCCATTTTTAAGAAAAAACAAATCATTGACAAAAAAGAAAAACAAGCCGGTGAAAAGTGCCTGTTCACCGCGTTTACAAAGTGCTCCGCATTTGATAAAAAGAGAGCGGACCCGCTCTCTTTTTATATGCGTTGTTTCAATTGTTTAAATGAGTCATCCACGGCTTTAAGCGTTGCTTTAATGTCCTCTTCCGTGTGCGCGGTGGTGATAAACCATGCTTCATATTTTGAAGGCGCAAGATTAACACCGCGCTCAAGCATCAGTTTGAAAAAGGCAGCGAACATTTCTCCGTCCGTATTTTCGGCTTGCTCATAGTTTTCGACTTTTTCGTTCGTAAAGTATACGGTGAGCGCGCCTTTAAGACGGTTGACAGTGATGTTGATGCCGTGGGTTTCGGCGTGTCCCAGGATACCTTCTTCAAGCATAGCGCCGAGGCGGTCAAGTTTTTCGTATGTGCCTTTTTCTTTCAGCACTTCAAGACAGGCGATACCTGAGAGGATCGAAGCCGGATTCCCCGCCATCGTGCCCGCTTGATAAGCAGGTCCGAGCGGTGCGACTTGTTCCATAATCTCTTTTTTGCCTCCGTATGCGCCGATCGGCAGGCCGCCGCCGATGATTTTGCCGAGCGCCGTCAAATCAGGTTTGACGCCAAGAAGATCCTGGGCGCCGCCGTACATAAAGCGGAAGGCGGTGATAACTTCATCATAGATGACAAGCGCTCCTGCATTATGTGTCAGTTCATTGACCTGTTCGAGAAATCCGCTTTTCGGTTCAACGATCCCGAAGTTTCCAACAATCGGTTCAACGAGAACTGCCGCAATATCGTCCCCCCATTTATCGAGCGCTTCTTTATAGCTGTCGATATCATTGAAAGGAACGGTAATCACCTCGTTGGCGATGCTTTTTGGAACCCCCGCTGAATCAGGTGTGCCGAGCGTTGACGGACCTGAACCGGCCGCCACCAGCACAAGATCGGAATGGCCGTGGTAGCAGCCGGCGAACTTGATGATTTTCGTTCTGCCTGTATAGGCCCGGGCGACGCGAATCGTCGTCATCACGGCTTCCGTTCCTGAATTGACGAATCTCACTTTATCCAAGGTAGGAATCGCTTCTTTAAGCATCTTGGCAAATGTCACTTCATGCTTTGTCGGCGTGCCGTAAAGCACCCCGTTCTCAGCAGCTGTTTGAATCGCTTTTGTGATATGCGGGTGAGCGTGACCCGTAATAATCGGTCCGTAGGCGGCAAGATAGTCTATGTATTTGTTGCCGTCTACATCCCAAAAATAAGCGCCGCTTCCCCTTTCCATCGCGACGGGAGAACCGCCGCCGACCGCTTTGTAAGACCTTGAGGGGCTGTTGACGCCTCCGACTATATGTTGAAGAGCTTCTTCATGAAGCTTTTCAGATTGAGTATGCTGCATAATATCCTCCTCATTTCTGCACCTTTTATCTATTTCTATATTGTAACACGAGGCGGACAGAGCGCAAAAAAGAAGCCGCCGAACATTTGATCAAGACGGCGCTGTTTTTTATAATGGGGGAAAGCAAGCGATTAAACATAACAGGAGGCAAAACAATGACTGTTGAAATTGGACAAAAGGTGCCTGATATTGAACTGCTCGGTGATCACGGAGAAAAAGTAAAGCTGTCGGATTTTGAAGGAAAGTATGTCGTGCTCTATTTTTATCCGAAAGATATGACGCCGGGATGCACAACGGAAGCGTGCGATTTCAGAGACCGACATGAAAGCTTTGCTGAACTTGATGCCGTCATCATCGGAGTCAGCCCTGACGACCAGACAAGACATGAAAAATTCAAGCAGAAACACGATCTGCCGTTTCTGCTGCTCGTCGATGATGAACACAAGCTCGCTGAAAGCTTTGACGTATGGAAGCTGAAGAAGAATTTCGGCAAGGAATACATGGGTGTTGAACGGTCGACATTCCTGATTGATAAAGAAGGCCGCCTTGTGAAAGAGTGGCGGAAAGTAAAGGTAAAAGACCATGTCGCAGAAGCGCTTCAAGCAGTAAAAGAAATCGCGGAAGCGTAAAGCTCTTGCGGGAGGCCGGACTGTATTTTAGTTTGGTCTCTTTTTACGCTCATATTCGTCTGTCTGACCGGACATGCTGATCATATCGGCCTTTTTCGCCTTAAAAATAGCTTTTTCACAGGGATTGGAATTGACAAAGATTCTGATCAGGAGTTACACTAATTATAAACGTTATAATGTAAGAATTTTTTTTAGAAGAGAGGTGCATGACGATGGCTGAACATAACCTGAAAGAAGCGTTGGAAGCGTTGAAGGAAACCGGGGTTCGAATTACTCCTCAACGTCATGCCATTCTGGAATTTCTCGTGAATTCTATGTCTCATCCAACTGCAGATGATATATATAAAGCTCTGGAAGGGAAATTTCCAAACATGAGCGTAGCAACGGTTTACAACAATTTGCGGGTTTTTAAGGAATCAGGGCTCGTTAAGGAATTAACGTACGGAGATTCCTCCAGCCGGTTTGACTTCGTGACATCCGAGCATTATCACGCAATTTGCGAACGCTGCGGGAAAATCGTCGACTTTCATTATCCCGGCCTCGACGAAGTGGAGCAGCTGGCTTCACATGTGACAGGATTCAAAGTCAGTCACCATAGACTGGAGATATACGGTTTATGTCAGGAATGCGACAAAAAAGAAAGCCATTAAAAAGAGCTGGCCGCTTTTTTAACGGTCAGCTTATTTTTATTGCAGTATCTACTGAGACTTTCGATTATACGATTCGTTAAACTCTTTTCCTTCGAGGTTTTTATCCAGTGTCAGAGGCTCCCTGCAATGCATGCACATATCGACCCGGCCTAAAATCTTGGTCGGTTTTTCACAGTTTGGACAGACGACTTGAACCGCTTTCGTTGAAAGCATGCCGATCCAAAAATAAACCGCTGTGCTCAACAAGATAGACAATACCCCCAAGATCATAAACACCGACATCAAGAGGATCGAGGACCTAAAAAAGATCCCGACATACATAATAATGAAGCCTATAAATACAAGGCTTAACGCAAACGTTCTGATTTTGTTGATTTTGCTAGAGTATTTTGCCATATCCATCCCCCTGTCTCTAATATAGCATAGAAAAGATGTGTTATTCTTTAATTAAAACGAATCAATTGGAAAATTTCTATAGAGAGTTTTGGGGAAATTGATTATAATAATTCAATGTGTTTTCAAAATAAAGGAGTTTTTATTGGCTCGTAGAAATAGGTAGAAACAAAGAGAGAAGCTTTTAGAGCAACGCATTTACATCGTATTGGAGGAATGGTGATGGAAAATCTTCTCCGTCCGATTTACCAAGAAAGAGCAAGCCGCCCTGACACACTCGCTGTCATGCTGATTGAGAGGAGAAATCAAACCTCATCTGCGACAGATAATTTTGATGCGGCATTGTTGATTATCGTTAATAAGGCTGAAGACCCTGTATTCGTGAAGCATTATGAGTTCGACGGAAAAACGGCTTCTCTTCATATTATTTCTGTTGAACAGCTTCAGGAATGGATTTTGCTCGGAACAAATAGAAGAATCATAGACTGGGTCCTCAATGGAAAGGTGCTTTTCGACCGAAACGAATTTATCGCCAAGCTGATTGAGCAGCTTAATACATTTCCGTTTTCAGAAAGAAAACTAAAAATCGGACTTGAATACGGGAAATTAATCAGAAGATATATAGAAGGGAAATCGTTTTTTGAGGACGGTCAATTTTTGGACGCCTACAATTCCATCGTACACGCCCTCCATCATTTGGCCAGAATCGAAGTGATCGATAAAGGTTTTCACCCAGAAGTTACGGTATGGAACCAAGTCCGCCACATGGAGCCTCAGGTTTATAAATTGTATAAGGAATTAATTGAGAGCAATGAAAGCTTGCAAAAACGGCTGGAGTTATTATTCCTCGCAAGCGATTTTCTCATTCATTCAAAAGCCGAAATCGGGGCCGCACATATTCTCAATGTCATGGATGAAAAAGAGGTTTGGCAATTTGCCGATCTTCTCAAGCATCCGGATCTCAAGTATTTCACGGCAGACCTGGGAGTCATACTGGAGTTCTTGGCTGAAAAGGACTTAGTCGGAGTCAAGCCGATTGAGACAAAGGGCCAAAAGATTTTTCACCGAGGATATTTTATCAAAAAAAGTGTTGACACTAATTTATAACGGTGATATATTATTAAGCGTCGCTGTTAGCGGAACGGTTTTTGAACTGAAAGCAGCAGCGACGAAAAAACAAAAAAACATTTGACACTCCTTGTTGAAAATGTTATACTAATAAAGTCGCTTCGGACAGGAGCGGAAATGATCTTTGAAAACTAAACAAGACAAACGTACCTGTTAAGCACATTTGTTGTGCGTAGTCATTATCAAACTTCATGGAGAGTTTGATCCTGGCTCAGGACGAACGCTGGCGGCGTGCCTAATACATGCAAGTCGAGCGGACAGATGGGAGCTTGCTCCCTGATGTTAGCGGCGGACGGGTGAGTAACACGTGGGTAA
>NZ_BORF01000013.1:0-150195 GCF_018333035.1 Bacillus sp. J41TS8 | reverse complement strand
GCTGTTCGCGCTGATCTTTAGAGTGCTTAGACAACATGGCAAAACCTCCAAAAACTAGATTTCACTCACATTTTAACAAAAAAAGCTTGTCGATCAAGCCACTTTTTGTGGCTTTGTCGACAAGCTGGAACACCCGGCTTATGCCGGGTGTTTTATGTTATTCCTCAATATCAATTCGATAATTCTCAAACCAAGTATGGATTTGGGCAAGGTGTGCGATCAACTGCGGTCCCTTCATCAATTGTCCGTACCAGGGAACTTGAAATGATGCGCCCTCCGTCTCAATCAGCCGCTTCAGTTTTTTCTTGTCTAAGAAAACATAAAGCGCCGAGTCTTTTTGCTCCAGCAATGACTCCAGCCAACGAATGACGGCTTTCGTATAAGCGGGGTGGTGCGTTTTCGGATATGGACTTTTTTTGCGATACAGCACTTCATCAGGCAAAATGCCTTCAAGAGCCTTGCGGAAGATGCCTTTTTCACGGCTGCCATGCATTTTGACATCCCACGGAATATTCCAGACATACTCGACAAGCCTGTGGTCCGCAAACGGAACCCTGACTTCGAGGCTCGCCCCCATGCTCATTCTGTCTTTTCGATCCAAGAGCGTTGTCATAAACCAGAGCATATTTAAGTAAAACAGCTCTCTCCTTCGTTTCTCCGCACCCGTTTCTCCTTCAAGCAGCGGTGTTTCTTTAACCGTTTCCTCGTATTTCGCCTTCACATATTCGCCGAGGTTCAGTTTTTTCTGCCAGCCGTCCTGCAGAAGTGCGATCCGTTCTTCCATTGATCTCATCCATGGGAAACCTTTCACATCTTCTGCCGAATGGAACCAAGGGTAGCCGCCGAAAATTTCGTCCGCGCATTCCCCGGAAAGACTCACGACAAAGTCCTTTTTAATCTCGCGGCAAAACCACAGCAAAGAAGAATCGACATCAGCCATCCCCGGCAAATCACGGACCAGTACGGCTTCTTCCAAATAAGCGGCCAGCTCCTCTTGGGAAATCACGCAGTTGTGGTGAACCGTTGCGAATGCATCGGACATTTTTTTAATCCACGGTCCGTCGGCGTTTGGCTGAAATGAACTTGACGTAAAATATTGTTCATTGTCTTCATAATCGATCGAAAACGTATGAAGCGGCCCCTTCCCTTCTTCCTCAAAATGCTTGGCGGCCGTTGCGGTAATAGCGCTCGAATCAACCCCTCCTGATAAAAACGTGCAAACCGGCACATCAGACACAAGCTGCCTTGTGACGGCGTCCTGAAACAGCGACCGCACATTTTTCACCGTTTCGTCAAAGCTGTCGGTATGCTTCTCGCTTTTCACATTCCAGTAGCGCCAAACCGTTAAACCGTCTTTTGAGAAAATCATCGCATGCCCCGGGCGGATCTCTTTTATTCCTTTAAAAACACCGCTCCCCGGCGATCGCGACGGCCCGAGGCCGAAAATTTCGGCCAGCCCTGAACGGTCGACCTTTGCTTTCACTTCCGGGTGAGCGAGAATCGCTTTGATTTCAGATCCGAACAGAAATGATGAGCCCTGTTCGGTGTAAAAGAACGGTTTAACGCCGAGCCTGTCGCGTGCCGCAAAAAGAAGATCGCGCTTTTCATCCCATACCGTAAATGCAAAAATTCCGTTCAGCCTGTCGATGCATTCCTCTTTCCATTCCATGTATGAATGAAGCAAAACCTCTGTATCTGAGTGGCTCTTGAATTGATGCCCCCGCTGCCTAAGCTCTTTCCGCAAATCCTCCGTATTATAGAGTTCGCCGTTATAGCAAATCGTATAATCGTACCCTTGGTGTGTGCGGGTCATCGGCTGTCTGCCGCCTTCCAGATCCACAACTGCCAAGCGTTTATGTCCGAATAAAACATGGCGCTTTCCCCAAATATTCGTATCATCAGGTCCTCTGTTCGAAAGCGTATCAGTCATTTTCTCCATGACAGACTGCTCCTGAACAAGCGGCTTCTTAAAATCGACCCACCCCGTTATTCCACACATTGTCGATCAGCTCCAATTCTAATGTTCTTCCTCTGCTTTAGGCTTCACTTCCTTTGTCACTTTACCTATTTTATGCACCTTAAAATAATAGTTGAATTGTCCAACAGAGTCTTGTATGAGACAAGCCCGTTTTGGAAAAAACGAAATAAGAAAGGAGACCGCCCATGGACACCGAACGCCAAAAACGAATTTACGCCGAAAAGCGCAAATGGATTTACGGCAAAATTTTAATGGAAGACGGGATTTGCCTGATTGAAAACGAAGAAGGAGATTTATTTTTGGTTGAAAGCCTGAACAGTCCCGGAGTTTTCATCAGCATAGACGGAGAATGGCAAAAAGCCGAACTGTTTGATCAATTTGCCGTCACGGAAAAGCCAGAGACCGTGAAGCTGACAGGCGGAGAATCGATCCGTTATCTGAAAACGGTAAAACAGGCATTTCTCGAATTTTTGAACGATCTGGAAGACGGACAGTTCTATTCTTTTTTGGATCAGCTGAACAGCCTCGGCTTTTCCGTCTTTGACTGCGTCTTCGCCTATAACGGCTTGAGCTTTTGGCCCGGGAAAAAGGATGTGAAGGGCGTTTCGTTTTATCAGTTTTCTCATGATATGAAACAATGCGCCCTGCAGCATCATTACGAACGAAAAGAGGAATGGAAGGACAGATTCGAATGGACCGCTTCAGACGGGGAACGAATCGTGATGATTTCAACCTTCAAGCCGCCGACATAAAAAGACACCAGTTCTCATAAAGAACTGATGTCTTTTAATTAAAACACTTTAAAGCCGAGTGGAAGACGGAGCCCAAGCACAACCGTCAAGAGCAGAACGACAATAAAGCCGATCCAGATCCCGGTGGCCGCTTTTCCGTTTTTCCTGCGAATTAAAAGCATTTCCATGAATCCGATGGTGATGAGGCCGAGCAAGGCCTTCGCTATGTATTCTCCGTTCCATGCCGTGAACTTTAAAAAGAGCTGCGCCCCGGTAATGATAACGATAATATAGAATAAGCGGAGAATCATATGTGTAATTTTTGCGCCTTTGCTGTTTCCAGAAGAGTAAAGTCCGTAAGCAACGAACACTAAAATGAGCGCGATCACCCAAGACGTGATATGCATATGCGTCATATTCATTTTTCCCCCTATCAAATCAGGTATCGTTCTTATCTTATCATGAACCGGTCCATTAAACAAAACAATGTGAACGCTGTCATTTCCGCACAAAAAGACGCTGAGATCATTCATCAGCGCCTTTTTCATTTATTTGCGTTTGTTCTTTTTCATGCTTTTCGTTATCTGTTTCCACCGCTTTTTTTCCTGCTGCGCGGCCCGTTTATCCGTTTTTCTTTCGAGGTATTCGAGCTCTTTTTTTAATTTCAGGTAGCTTTGGAACCGGCCGGCATCGAGTCTGCCGTCAGCCAGCGCCTCCTGCACGGAGCAGCCGGGTTCTGTTTGATGCATGCAGTCTGAAAATCGGCAGTTTTTTGCAAGCTGGTCAATATCGCTGAAGCTCTGTCTGAATCCTTCTTCCGATTCCCAAAGCTCCAATGCCCGCATCCCCGGCGTATCGATTAAAAGTCCGCCTTCAGGCAGCAAGAACATTTCCCTGTGTGTCGTCGTATGCCGCCCTTTGTCGTCATCTTCACGGACAGACTGGACCGCCTGCCTGTCTTCGTTCAGAAAAAAGTTGATGATCGTTGATTTGCCGACGCCTGACGACCCTAAAAGGGCGACGGTTTCTCCTTGTTTCACATACGCTTTCAACTCATCCATCCCATTGCCTTCATGAGCGCTGATGACATGAATCGGCACCCCGAATGCCACGGATTCCGCCTGGCGCACCTTTTCTTCAATCCGGTCAGCGATGTCGGCTTTGCTCAAGACAATGACGGGATTGGCTCCGCTTTCCCAAGCCAGCAGCAAATAGCGTTCGATTCTTCTCACATTAAAATCCAGACCGAGCGCATTGACGAGAAAGATCGTGTTGACGTTTGCTGCGGTGATCTGTTCCTCTGCCGGCTCCCCCGCCGCTTTGCGCGAAAATTTGCTGAACCGGGGAACGATCTCCGTGATCATTCCCTTCTTTTCGCCACCGCGTGGACGCATATACACCCAATCGCCGACAGCGGGGTAGTCTCCGCGGCTCTCCGCTTCAAACCGCAGCCTGCCTGAGATTTCGGCCAGCCATTCTCCCTCTTCCGTCCATACCCGGTACAACCTTTTATGCTCAAGGGCGATCCTTCCTAAAATCAGACCTTCCTCGTCCTTTAAAGCTTCCATGATATATTTGATGCCTAATGCAGATAAATTCAATGTGGTTTCCTCCTAAAGATCTGATGATTTTTCAAACAAAAAAAGAGCCGCAAATACACGGCTCTCTCAACATATAAACACTCCATGAGCCGCTTCGACAGCCCATGGAAATATCACCAGATCCATTTGAAGAATACCAGTCGAAATATTACATGGGCTGTGCAATGATCGTTTGTTGGGCAAAAAAGACAATATCCATTCTCATCACACATCCCTCATTTCTAAAAAGTTTGACAGCTTCATTATATGCTAAAGCCAATCTTTTGACAATCCTTTATTTCACTGGATTGGAAAGCGTTCCGATCGGTTCGATCGTAATGTCGACTTGATCGCCTTTTCGGAGGAACTTTGGCGGATTAAAGCCTTTGCCGACTCCTGACGGCGTACCGGTTGCGATAATATCCCCCGCTTCAAGCGTCATTCCTTTAGACAGCGTTTCGATCATGTCCGCAATCGGAAAAATCATGTCCTCTGTGCTGCCCGACTGGCGGAGTTCGCCGTTCACTCTCGTCTCAACCCTCAAGTCGCCTGCGTCTTCAATCATTGATTTATGTACAAGAAACGGCCCCATCGGGCAAGTCGTATCAAGGCTTTTGCCGATAAAAAACTGCTTGTGCCTCTTTTGCAGATCGCGCGCCGTCACATCATTGATGATCGTATAGCCGAACACATAGTCGAGGGCTTCAGCTTTCGGGATGTTCTTTCCCGTTTTGCCGATGACAACCGCGAGCTCGCCTTCATAATCGAGCGCCTCTGTCACGCCTTCGTGGGCATCAATCCCTTCCATGTGGCCGATAACCGAAGTCGGCGCTTTTGTAAACACCATGATATGTTCGGGAATATCTGCTTCACTTCCCATTTCAATCGCATGATCCCGATAATTTTTTCCGATGCAGATCACGTTTTTCCGCGGTTCGGGAATCGGCGCAAGCAAATCAACGTCTGACAGCGGATAAATATACGAACCGCTCTCTTCGCTGTTTTTCTTTTTTGACCATTCCACTAGCTGTTCGACATGGCGGACAAACTTCTCTCCCTCGCTTACGCATTCGATAAGCGTTTCAGGTATCGTTTCAAGCTCAAACAGCTTTTTTTCCGCCTTTTGCAAATCCATTATCTTCTCATCCATGACAAGCCCTACAAATGTACGGCTGTGTAGCTTTGCTGTCGCAAACTTCATAAATATTCCCCCGCAGTATGATTTAAAACTATTCTACATATTCTCTAAAAAAACGAAAATTCCTTTTCGCTTTCAGCAAACAGCTTCGAAAGTCCCGGGCGTTCCTTCCCGGAAAAGAAAATGGCGGCTCACCATGCAGTAAGCCGCTTCTCTTATTTTTTCCGGTAGATGACTTCGGTCAGATTTCCGTCAGACCATTTTGTAATGGTTTCATAGCCGCCTCGTTTATGATGGTGAGTCTTCTTGCAGCGATGATGATCGGGGCGTTTACTTCTGCATTTATCCCGTTTTTTGCAATCGTGAGGCTTTTTGCTTTTATCCGGTTTTTTACAGCCGTCAGGTTTCTTGCTTTTGTCAGGCTTTTTGCAGTCATCAGGTTTCTTGCTTTTGTCGGGTTTCTTGCAGTCATCAGGTTTCTTGCTTTTGTCGTGCTTGCTTTTATCCGGTTTTTCATGGTCGTCATGCTTCTTGCTTTTATGATGTTTTTTGCTTCTGTCCGGCTTGATCCCCCACCAAAGATCCCAAATGTTATGCGGACGCCGCTCTTTACCCGAGCCGGCGGATTCTTCGGGTTCCCGGTCTAAATAATGGTCTCTGCCTTCGCTCTTCAGCTGATCTACCGCCTCTTTAATGTCATGATCATGGACACCACTCATCTTGTAACCTCCTGTTCTTCCTTTTTTATGTCCTGATTTATCATACGCACCGTAAAGACAAGTGTACTGAGGCAAATGACTGTTTTTGTTCAAACTTAGGCGGTCCGCTTCCGGGACTGGCTGTTTTCACATATGATATGTCAGCTGAAAAAGGAGGAAATGATGATGAGTGCCACTGCCTTGCCGGCCTTCAGGCTGCACATTCATCCGAAGCATCTGCTTGAGTTGAAAAAAGACGTCTGGAGTGATGAAGCCGTTCCGGGCATGCTCTTGACCGGTTCAGCAAAGACGCCTGTCGCAGTGTCATACAGAGGGGCCCATACCCGCAAACTGACAAAGAAGTCCTATTTCATTCAATATCCGGACAGAAAAGAAAAGGCTGAAGAAGCTGCGTTTCATTTGAACGCCGAATATCACGACCCGTCTTTCATCAGAAACAGGCTATCCTTTCATTTTTTTGAACAAATCGGCGTTCTTGCGCCAGCAGCATCGCACGCTTTCCTTTATCTCAACGAAAAAAAAGAAGGCATCTATTTAAAAATCGAATCTGTTGACGATCATTTCTTAAAGAGGAGAAATTTAGAAAGGGGGGCCATTTATTATGCCGTTGATGACGATGCTAATTTTTCTCTGCTGAGCTCCTTCGATAAAAAGGCTAAGCAAAATCTCATGCAGGGATATGAAAGAAAAACGGGGTCAAGCCGACACGATGATTACCTCCAGGAATTTATCTACTTTATTAATACCGCCAAAGACGACATATTTGAAAAGGAAATCAAACGCTATCTCGATGTCAAACAATATTTGCTATGGCTCATCGGCGCCGTCTGCACCCAAAACTTCGACGGCTTCGTCCATAACTATGCGCTTTATTTAAACGATCGCACAAAAACGTTTCAAATTATTCCATGGGATTATGACGCGACATGGGGACGGAATATTCACGGGGAAGAAATGGAACATAACAGGATTCCGGCGAAAGGCTATAATACACTGTCTGCGAGACTGCTCGACATCCCGGCTTTTCAGTCCCAATACTTCAATTTAATGAAAAACGTCTTGCACCGCCAATTTACAATCAGCCGGCTTTCGCGGTTTGCGGTAGACTGGCATGAGACAATCGCGCCTTTTCTTGAATATGATCCTTATACAACCGTCACATACAGCCGACTCGAAGATGAGCAAAAACAAATTTTCCATTTTATCGAACAGAGGAAGCGGTTTCTGCTTTTCGAGCTTTCCCGATTATAAACGGGCGCTCTCCTTCAAAAAAAATGTCACATTTTTTGTCATATTGGCGAAAAAAATCCCTTTAACACAAAATAAGGTATACTAGCAATATCAAGGAACATCATTGCTGAATACCTGAAATCACCGACTCAAAATACAAATCGAAAGTTGGAGACTGCCATGATGAACAATAAAATTGAAGCAAAAAGACTGGCCTTATTTGAAGCTGCCGAAAAATTCGGCATCAACTCCAAAGAGGCCATTCAATGCAGTCAGGAATTGGACAACTTGCTGAACCAACGAATGCAAAAGGATGAGAACTGCGTGATACATGCGGAAGAAAGAAAAGGCCGCCATACATCATGACCTCCGACTGCAAGCTGCGCCTGATGCCCGGCCTTCCCTCTCCTCCGTTTCCTCATCCAATGATTTCAGGTCGCAGCTTTGGCTATTCGGCCATTGTTTTTTGAACATAAATCATCGTGCACACACCGTAGGCAAGAATGATCGAAGGTGTAAAGGACTCTTGATACGGAATATAAACAAACCCGTTCAAGCATAACAAAAATCCGCTGTTCAAAAAGAAATACCCTGCGATTTTGGCCAGCTTATCCTGATCCCTTACTCTTTCCCGGCGAAATCCCCGCAATATCCAAGTTTGTTTTTTTATTCCGACTGCATAGGCTGCTGAAAAGAACAGCAGGGCTGCAGCGATTGACACCAAATTCCATTGAAAATACATGTCTCCTACCCCTTCCCTTATCGCACCGTTTTTTTATTCATACGTTTTCCCCTCTGATGAGTTTCACCCGCATGTGATCAGCACTCACGAAAAAACCTCTTTTTTTATCACAAAAGCGCCTAAGCAACATAGGATATGGTGTATAGCCCATAAAAAACGTTTGATTATTTAAAGGGTGTGCCATCATGCCAGCTATTGTCGGAGCTTTTAAAGTAAATGCCGTCGGTACGAGCGGCGTTGTTCATGTCGGAGACTGCATCACGATTTCTCCTTATGCAGAAGTTAAAACTTTCGCAGGCGCCGGCAGTTTCAATACCGGAGACGGACTAAGCGTATATAACCAGAACAGCATCACCAACACATATGACAACGATATGATTGATCAGCCGATCGCAGGCAACCTGTAAGGAGGTGGGGGCATGAATTTTTATATCAACCAATCGATTCAAATCAACTATTTAAGAGTCGAAGGCATCAGCAACTCTTCCGTCTTGCAGATCGGGAGTGCGGGCTCCATTAAAACACTTTCCAACCTTTATAATACAGGGAGCTACACGGAAGCAGCCCCGCCTGTCGCCGGCGGCGGAGCTTTCCAAGATGCTTTTGAGGAGGGGCCGTCATCGACTTTCGTTCCTCTCATAGCTCCATCTGTTACAACAGGCTAAACGGGGGTGTGATCACTTATGAAGCAAAACAATCCCTCATATTCTCAAAACTGGTACAGCTATGTGCAGCAGCAGGCTGCTCTGATTGAAAATCTCGAAAGGCGAATGGCCGTATTACAGGCAGAATTGAACAACCTGAAAGAAAATCCCGGCACAAGGATTGACCGGATTGAATACAAATTTGACCAGCTGAAGATCGAGCGTCTTGAAGGAACGCTCAACATCGGGCTTAATCCGACAGATCCTGACCAGGTGGAGAACTTTGAAATCAGCCAGCAGCCGCCGGGTATCGGAATGCTGCAGCAGGAACTCGACGGCCAGCTGATGCAGCAAACGAGACAGCTCGTCGATGCCTACTTAAACGAAGAAACCCCTCGTTTGCTGGAACAGCTGGAAGACCGGTATGACAGTAAACTGGACGATACAAACCGCCACCATATCATCGAAGACATCAGAAAGCAAATCGACAGCCGCATCCGCTATTACGTCAAACATGTGCAGCCTGACGAAAACATCCAGCCCCGCGAGCATGCAGAACGGCTGGCCGATTATGTGAAGCGTGATATCGCGCGGGCAATCGAACACTTTCTCAAATCGATTCCTGACGAAATGAAAGGAAATGAAAACGAATGAATTTTACCGTTGTGAACCGCTGTTTCGATGTAGGCAATATTAATATTACCGCAGTTTCAAGCTCATCTGTTTTTTTAATCGGAGATACAGAATGCATTTCCCTGTCATCAATTTTTGATACACCGCCTGAATCTCTCATTGTCGGGCCGTTTGTCCCGCTGGCGCCGGAATCAAGATGATCAGAACGTCAAAAGTAAAGTTTATGAAAGTTCATTCAGTAGGGATCACCAGCACGCTGCAAATCGGGGATGTCGAAGAGATTATTTCTAAAGTGAAAATTCTCGCTGTTCAGCGCTACCTTTCACTTTTTTTCGGAAATGAAGGCTCATTTAATCAGGAAGATTTCCCTCTCTTTCAGCAGCCGATACCACATTTATTACCGGAAACCGGCGTCTCATCAGCTTTTTTCCATGAGGTTCCCGTCATTCGAGTCAGAGCTGTAAAAATTGCCGGGGTATCTTCTTCTTCAGTTTTTCAGGTTGGTTCGACGCGCCGCATGATTTCCGAGGCGAGAGTCAAACATATCAGAAAGCCTCCTCCTGCAAGGAACTCACAATAACCGCCCGGCCGACATATACTGGTTCAGAGACTTCTATAAAGGATGTCGATCAATCATGCCAGCCATTGTCGGACCCATTAAAATCAATGAAATCTCAGGAGGAGTAGTGAATTTCGGCGATTCTTTTTATCTATCTCCAAAAAGCTCTTCAAAGTCTGCACTCGGTTCTGGTGCTGGTAATACTGGAGATTTCCTTATCGTCAACAATGGTATAAACGCGACAAATTATATAGACCCGGATGTAAGCGACCAGAATGTTGTCGGAAATGCATAAAGCAGCCTCTTCCACTAGAAGAAGGCTGCTTTTTGGTTACCAGGTTAAATCATTTCAAGCGATACAGCTGTGCCTTTGCCGCTCGGTTCAGCCGGATGGACAATCAGCTTCTTCGGCAGCCTGGCCCGAAGTTCCTGAACGTGGCTGATCACACCGACCGACAGATTGTCAGACTGAAGCTTCTCCAATGCGGTCACGACCGTATCCAGCAAATCCTGATCAAGCGTGCCAAACCCTTCGTCCAAAAAGAAGAATTGGAGCGGATACTCTCCGCGAAGCTGGATCTGTGCCGAAAGTGCAAGCGCAAGCGCCAGTGAAGTCAGAAACGTCTCCCCACCTGACAGACTCGTAACAGGGCGCTTGACTCCGCCGTTGGCATCGTCCCTCATCACAAAACCGCCTTCTGAGTCGACTTCAATCGCATACCTCTGTCTTGTCAGTTCGCCGAGTCTTGCAGATGCGTCTCTTGTGACGCTTTCAAGCTGCTCTTCTGCCAAGTATTCAACAAAGCTGTTTCCTTTAAAGACGGCTTGGAGTTTATCAAGACGGTCGATGTATGTCTGCCATTCAGCCAATGATGCTTCAAGTTCCTTAAACCTTTTATGGTTCTCGCGGATGACGGCGAGAGCTTTGCCGGCCGCGCCCCTTTCTTCCAAGGCTTTGCTGAATGCCTCCTCAGCTTTGTCCTTCGTGACGGCGGCTTTTTCCCAACTCTCCTCAGAAACCGATCTCCCATCAAGCTTTTCCGTAATCCGCTTGATATTGGACTCGCACTGTTTTGTCTGATCCCAATGCATTTGAATGTCTTCTTTCAGCCGGGCAAGATCATCGCGGTCTAAAATGCTCGCTTTCACTTCAGAGGCCTTTTCAAACGGTGTACCTCCGGATTTTTCCTGCCAGATGTCCGCCGCTTTCGCAAGCCTTGCTTCCGCTTCACGCAAAGCGAGCTCACACCCTTTTGTCTGTCCTCTTAAACGGCTGACTTCGGATTCGGTCTCTTTGAGCCGTCCGTAAAGCGTCTGTTCCTGCTCATGCAGCTTGGCCAATTGCGTTTTCACGTCTTGAAGCTTTTTGTCGATCGCAGCTGTATCGGGATAGCCCATCAGCTCTTTTTGATAATCGTTTATTTCTTTATTAAGGCTTTCGACTGCATAGCGGAGGTCGAGCTTTTCTTTATCAAGCGCAAACAAGCGCTCGGTGAGCTTCTCTTTTTGCTGTTCATGTTTTGTGAGAAAGCCGACGCTCATTTCGATACGCTTTTCGAATTCCTCTGCGGCCAGATCTTTTTCTTCAATCGTTTTTTGCCATTTTTCAGCCTGTTCATAAGAGAGGCCGTCGAATTGTTCGCCGAAGCTTTTTCGGCGTTCATTTAACTGGTCATTTAATTCGCGGACGCGGTTTTGAAGCCTGTTACGCTCCTTTTCTTCATGGCTGAGTCGCTCGCTGATTTGGTCGCGTTTCTTGCAGAGCTCTTTATATGTGTGAAGGAGCTTGGACATCCTGCTTTTTGTCTCTGCGAGATCCTGTCTGATTCCTTTCCATTCAAAGCTGATGCGGTTGTACCGTTCGGGAATGGTGCCTTCTTCTATCGATGCAGCGGTTTCAGGCAGTTCATGTTTGCTCTTGACTAAAAACGGGCATTCGCTCACCAGGTGGTCGGATTGCTGTTCGAGTGCCACTTTGGCCGAGAAAAACTCCTGAGCCAGCGCACCGGCTTCAGCGATGATGGCTTCCGTTTTCTCCAGTTCGGAATCCGCCTCTTTAAAGGACAGGCTTTCTATGCCGACGCGGGCGGGCATTTCATGATGTACAGATCCGCAGACCGGACAAGGCTCTCCGTCTTTGAGCTGCTTTGCCAGTTCGATTGCCAGCTGATCACGGTTTGCCTGTTCCCGTTTTGCCGCAATCTCTTCTTTTTTTTGAGATGCCACACGGATGGTCTCAGAGAGCGATCTGTCTGTTTCGCAAACGAGCGCGTACGCTCGTTCGACAGCGGCAAACAATGCCTCGATGCGTTCGGTTTCAGCTTTTACCTTTTGATCCACCGCTTGCTGTTCTTGCTGGAGCTCTTTAATCAGCGTCTCCTGCTGACCAAGCCGTTCCTTTTCTAAAGCGGCATCGTTGTTAAGCTGTTGAATGTGAAAAGCAAGCTGATTGGCATTTCGGCAGTTTTTACGCTCTTCGCTAGATACCTGGACAGATTTCAGCTCCGCTTTCAGCTGATTCTGCTTGGCTGTCCCGCGTTCAAGCAGACTTTTCACCTTGGCCAGCTCGTCTGCCGCATGCTTGATTTCCTCTTCTTTCAAACGCTGTTCGCGCTGCTTCTTCTCGGCCTCGGCCTGTGCGGCTAGCCGCTTGTTTTCAATTTCCTTCAAAGCGGTGAGCTGTTCTTCTTGCTTGAGAAGCTCCGGTTCCTTTTCATTTTTAAGACGCCTGAAATCCTCGTACTCGCGCTCTGTTTTTTTATGAAGCTCTTCATATTGTTCTAATTGTTCCCGCGCTTGTTTTTCTTCCCGGTGTGCGCGTTCGGCATCTTCCCGCGCTGCCAGCAAGGCGTCTGCATAAGGCTTGAGCGTATTTGCCGTTTCGGCGAGGTGCAGGCGGCTTTCTTTTTCCCGAATCTGTTCCTGTTTCTTTAAAAGCTCCGCCTCTTTTTTTAGATAGCTTTCTTTTTCCTGCTGCAGATTCCAAATCTCCTGATACTCCGCAAAGCGCTGCGCTTCTGCGTCTCGTTCGCGCTTCTTGCTTTGCAAAAGGCTTTCAGCTTCTTCGAGATGCTGTTCCGCCTGTTTCAGCGCCTCTTCCCCCGCATCGCCCAATCCAGCCTGCTCGGCAAGCATCTCATTTTTTCTGGCCTGCGCTGTTTGCGCCTGTTTCTTCAGTTTTTTGACGAGCCTGTCCCCGTATTGTTCGAGGTTGAACAGGCGCTGAAGCATCTGCCGCCGCTCCGCTCCTTTTAAGGAAAGAAATTCGGCGAATTTACCTTGCGGCAGGACGACTGCCCTTGTAAAATCGTCGATCGTCAAGCCCAGCAGCTCTTCGATTTTCCGGTTTACTTCATTCGCTTTATCGGCCAGAACGATTTGTTCCTCTTTCATTTCAATGAAGCGGCAGATCGATGTTTTGACCTTGACGGCATCTGTCCGCTTAAAGACCCGTTCCACTTTATAAGCCGTCTCATGGCCTGTCTGCAGCTTAAACGTAAACGATACAGCAAGCTCATCTTCGGCATGATTCAAAATACCGTGCGTATTATTGGCGGCCCGCTCCACCTTCCCATACAAAGCGAGAGTCATCGCGTCAAGAATCGACGACTTGCCGCTTCCGGTCGGCCCGAAGATACCGAATACACCGGCATCGCACAGGCGCTCAAAATCGATCACCTGCTCCTGCCTGAAACTGTGCAGCCCCTTAATAGACAGAGAAATCGGCTTCATGTTTCATCACCCTCTTCCTGTTCCGATCCTGCGGCGAGCTCCAGAAACAGTTTGACGGTTTCTTCATCGGGAACCGCTCCACCGGTTTGTCTTTCATAAAACGCTATAAACCGTTCTTCAATCGGAACGTTTCTGGACCGGATCTTCTCTTCATCCGAGGCGGCTTCCTCAAAAACCGGACGAATATGGATGATGCCTTGATGCGCTTTTCTCAAACGGTGAATTTCTTCAATCGACAGCTGGTCTGTCAGATGGATTTCAAGGTCGATCCACGCGTTTTTGTCCCGCTCTTCCTCCAGCCAGCTGTATACTTGGGACATCCCTTTTTCCGCCTTCCATTTAACGAGCGGTTTTCCACTCGTCAAATGGACCTCTTCCCATGATGCCGTTTGACCGGGTGCGGCTTCGACAATGGTGACCGATTTTGCGTATCCCGCTTCAGAAAAGCTGTAGGCAAGCGGTGAACCTGAATATCTGGCAAGCGTGCGGGCCCGTTTGATCGTCTGCGGGCGATGAAGATGCCCGAGCGCCACATAGGCGGCGTTTTCCGGCAGGCTTTCCGCAGCCACCGTATATGCGCCTCCGACTTCGATCGGCCGCTCAGAATCCGTCTGGCTGCCGCCCGCCACATAAATATGGCTTGCCGCAATCTGCACCGCATCCTTTCTCGCCTTGCCGCACATACGCTGAAAGGTCTGCTTGATTTTCTCATCATACTGGTCGCGCAGCAGTTTTTCGTCAAATGTTTCCGACAGCACTTCATTCAGTCTGGACTCGGAAGGATAGGCGAGCGCTGCGACTGACAGGATCTCCCCCCTAGAAGCGACTTCTATATCAACTGGCTCAGTCTTCGGGTACCCGATCAAGTGGATGCCATGGTCTGTCGTTAACGGAGAGGCCGCGGAAAGGCGGTCCGGATTATCATGGTTGCCGGCAATCACGACGACCGGACGGTTTCCTTTGTCAGACAAGGCGGAGAGGCTTTCATAAAAAAGCTGTTCAGCCAGTGCAGGCGGATTCACTGTGTCAAATGCGTCTCCGGCCATGATAACGGCGTCGATCTTTTCATCTTTTACGATCCTTGTGAGCTCTTCAAGAAAGTCCGCCTGTTCTTTCAGGCGGCTTCTCCCTTCAAGCGTTTTTCCCAAATGCCAGTCCGCTGTATGTAAAATTCGCATGTGTGCCTCACCTCTCTTTTCATTAAAGCTCCCCCCGAAATCGTCAGGGGGACGCCGGTTTCATATTAAAATAAGAGCACATGTCCTCCGTCAAAAAAGTACAGTGCACGCCCTTTGAGCGGCATTTTAATCATCGTTTCAACGGCTCGTGCATAAAGCTGAATTTGTGTTTCGTAACGCTTCCTTAAAATCGGTTCGGCCCCTTCGAATCCGTTTCGGTACTTTCCGTGTATCCGGTCGGTTTTGTAATCAAGAAGGTAAAAACCGTCCTCCGTCTCGAATAAACAATCGATAATTCCCTGTATCAATACAGGTTCGTCGGCTGACTCAAGATCAGGATAAACCTCTTTGGCGGACAGCGTCATGTTAAAGGGAACTTCCCGTTCGACGCGGCGGGCGCCGAGAAGCTTTTGTCCGATTTCCGTATCAAAGAATGCGAGAATATCGTCTTCCTCAATCGCTGCCCGCTGGTCTTCTGTTAATAGCTCTTTCTCAACAAGCCTGTCTAGGAGGCGGCTGAGCTCATTCATTTCAAGCGCACGGGTCAGCGGAATATGCTGCATGACGGTGTGCATCGCCGTTCCCCGTTCGGAAGCGGTCAGGCCTTTTGCCATCATAAAGGACGGCCGTTTAAACAGGAGAGCATCCTTGGTTGGGCGAATCAGCGAGCGGTCGCCGTACTCATCCTCATACTCCTTCTGCCTTTTCATTTCTGAGACAGACTGTTTTGTTCGGACTTTGGCGGCGTCTTTGTATGGATATGACCATGTCAGCCTTTCTCTGACTTGTTGCTCATACTCAAACGAACCATCGATCGGAAGACCCATTTGAATTTGGGAGAGCCGGCCGTGTCTTTCTTCACCGGCCTGATCAATATCTTCTGCTTGAAGATCCGCGGCCGACAGCCAGCTGACCTGAAAGCGCGCCGGATGTTCACGGATCTCATCAATCACCAGCGGCGCGCCGGATTCATCCATATCTCTGTGTCTCATCAAAGCAGGTCCGATGAAATCCAGGTAAGATTTCGCCTGAAACCGTTCATAATCCGGAAGCAGCCACTCAGACCCCGCCGCTTGTGACCGCCAGTCGGCAAGCAGCTTTTCTTTATCCTTAGCCGTCCCGACCAGGTACAGCTTTTCCTTGGCCCGGGTAAGAGCGACATACAAGACGCGCAGCTCCTCTGATAAAAGCTCGCGGCGGAGCTTTTTCTTCATCGCGATCAGCGGCAGCGTCGGATAGCTGATCCGCCACTTCGGATGAATAAACTTCGTTCCGAAACCGAGTTCTTTATCCAGCAGATAAGACTTGTTCAAGTCCATCATATTAAAATTCCGTCCGAGACCGGCGGTAAATACGACAGGAAATTCAAGCCCTTTGCTTGAGTGGATCGTCATCAGCCGAACAACGTCTTCCTGTTCGCTCAGAGCTCTTGCCGTTCCGAGATCATCACCCCGCTCCTGCATCCGCTCAATAAACCTTAAAAAGCGGAACAAACCGCGGAACGATGTCGCTTCATAGGATCTTGCCCTGTCGTAAAGCGCGCGCAAATTGGCCTGCCGCTGTTTTCCGCCCGGCATTCCGCCGACATAATCCAAATACTTCGTATCCCGGTAGATTTCCCAGATCAGCTCTGCCACAGAGTGGTTTTTCGCATACGCTCTCCACTTTTTGAGCAGGGCGTCAAAGCGGCGAAGCTTTTCGCTGAGCCTTTCATCGCCGTCTGCTGCAGCAAGGTATGCTTTCATCGCTTCGTAAAACGGCGCTTTTTTATCCTTGATTCTGATCAAGGAAAGCTCATTTTCGTCAAGACCTACAACAGGCGATCTGAGAACGGACGCAAGCGGGATGTCCTGATAAGCATTATCGATGATTTTTAATAAAGACAGTGTGACCGATACTTCTGTCGCTTCAAAATAACCCGTTGAGAGGTTCGCGTATACCGGGATCCCCTGCTGTTTAAACTCGTCCATAATTTGCGGCGCCCAAGGCATCGACCGCAAAAGCACCACGATATCACGGTACTGGATGTTCCGCGACGCTTTCGCTTTGGCATCATATACTTGAAATTTTTCTGTTATCAGCCTGCGGATTTGTCCGGCCATCGCTCTTGCTTCAAGCTGGACCGCCTCAAGCTCTTCAGCCTCTTCATCCTGCGCGCCGCTCTGGTTTTCGATGAGCAGAAGCTCCGTTTTTGTCGCTTCGTTCGACGGATAAGACGCGCCAAGCTTCAATTCGGCTTGTTCGTCATATTCGACTTCCCCGACCTTTTCTCCCATGAGCTGCTTGAATAAAAAGTTCGTGCTGTCCAAAATATCTGAACGGCTTCTGAAGTTTTTATTTAAATCGATTTTTTGGCCGGAACCCGAGCCATCGTCTGTAAAGCGTTTATATTTCGCGAGGAACAAAAGCGGTTCTGCCAGGCGGAACCGGTAAATCGACTGCTTGACATCGCCCACCATAAACAGGTTCCCCTCATGCTCCTCTTTGGCGACGAGCTTTAAAATCGCTTCCTGGACCAAGTTCGTATCCTGATATTCATCAACAAGCACTTCATGGAACTGATGGCGGTAAAACTTCGCCGCTTCGCTCGGCACGGCTTCGCCGGCTTGGTTTTTCCCGGATAAAATCGCAAGGCAGTCGTGTTCAAGGTCTGAGAAATCGACGATCGCTTTTTCCTTTTTCGCGTCCGCAAACCGCTTGCCATACTCCAACACGAGCTGGACGAGCGTCTGAATGACCGGCTTCATTTCCCTCAAGCTCTCAAGGTGCTGCTCGGGAGTTCGCGTAAAATAATCGCTTTTCAGCTTTTCAAGTTGCTTTTTCGCGCTGTTGCGGAGATCTGCGGCCTCATCAACCAATCGAGGATCGTACGCATCTCCTTTGCACGGCTTCAATCTTTGAAACGAAACGGCCGGTACAAGCTCGTACAGAGCCGAAAAATCATTCTGCTGCTGAATCAGCCTGTCAATCTGCGCTAAATCATCGAGGAAATTTTCGGCGCGCGGCGCAGGCCCCCCTGGCTGCTTTGTCAAATCAAGCGCACGCGTCAGCTTTTGCCGCATCCCCTCCAGAACAAGTGCGATGTCTTCTTTAATGTAAGAATAAAACGGCAGAGCCTCAACTTTCGTATCTGAAGCCGCGTCATACAGATCAACAAATGTGTGAAGCCAGCCTTCCGGATCGGGATGCGAACGGGAAAACTCGTAGACCCGCTTGACGAGATGCTGCAAATCGAGGTCATGACGGTCTGTCGTATATCTGTCCACAAGTTCAAAAAAAGCCGGATCTTGCTTTTTGTATTCTTCTTCAAACAGCTCGTCCAGCACCTCATCGCCAAGCAGCTCGCCTTCCGTCTGATCGGCGATCCGGAAAGCCGGATCAACATCGATCAAATAATAGTATTTGCGGATGACTTGAAGACAGAATGAGTGCAATGTTGATATGCTCGCTTTGTTTAATAAAGCAAGCTGTCTGCGCAAATGAAGCGATCCCGGATTTTCGGCAAGCTCTTTTTCGAGCGCTTCGCCGATCCTGTGCTTCATTTCAGCCGCAGATGCATTCGTAAAGGTGACGACAAGCAGCCTGTCGACATCTACGGGATGTTCCTGATCCGTTATTTTCCGAATGATCCGCTCAACCAGCACGGCCGTTTTTCCGGAGCCGGCCGCTGCCGCAACTAAAATGTCCCGGCCGGATGAGACGATCGCCTTCCATTGGTCATCAGTCCAATTGCTGCCCTTCGGTTTAGAAATCTCCATCTGTCTCATCCTCCTTTTTCAGCCGCTCCAAAATCACGTTGTCTTTTTCGGGTTTTAATATCCGGTATTCGTTTTCCTCAAGCGATTCGTCAAACTGGCAGAATGACCGGTACGAACAATATGTGCACGGTGTCCGGTCTTTTAGCTTGTAAGGCTCGATCGACACTTTACCATCTGTGATCTCCTCACCGGCCTTCTGAAATGTCCGGCGGATATGGCGCCTTAATACATGAAAATCCTCTTCTCGAATAACGTCAGAATCCGAACGGAGCGAGCCGTCTTTTTTTAAGCCTGCGCTGATCATGTTCGACCTGCCTTGTTCCAGCGTGGTATCCATCAGCTTGACCGCTTCCTGGTCTCCCAAGAGCAGCCCTTTCATCTTGAACTTTTTGAAAATCTCTTTTTCTATTTCATCAAGGCCGAGCGGCACCGAAGCCTGGATCATCGGATCGTGCACATGAAAATAAAGCACGCCTGCAGGAGATGCTTTCATGCCGAGCCAATCGGTTGAATACGTGATCGACAAATCGAGATATGTCAGCATTTGCAGGGCGAGGCCGTAATACACCTCGGCCAAATCGAGGCCTTTATCGCTTGATTTATAGTCGACAATCCTAAGCAGCAGCCCTTTTGAGCTCTCCGCTTTATCCACTCTGTCGATCCGGCCGACAAGCTCCATTGTGCAGCCGTTCTTCAAGGTAAAACGCATTGGAGGAAGCGGACCTTTCCCCCCGAATCCGAGCTCGATGCCGACGGGGGCAAACCCGCTTGCTTTTGCATGCTCGCTTAAAATGCCCGATACCCTGGCAATGATTTTTTGAAGCTTCTGCTTCACGTAATGATGACGGTTCGAACTGAGCAAAATCTCTTTTTGCAGCTTTGGCGCGAGCCGTTCAACTGCATCGCTTGACAAAGTCTCGCATTGGGCTTTCGTTAAGTCGCGCCAATCCAGTTTAAGCTCGTGAAGCCGATCTGAAATCAGCTTCAGCGCCGAGTGGAACAGCTGACCGATATCCGGAGCTTCAAGCTTGAAAAATTGACGTTCCTTCAGCTTTAAACCGTGCGAAGCAAAATGGGAAAACGGACAGGCTTTGAACGTCTCCATCCGCGACACGCTTCCCTGAATGTGCTCCCCATATAAATCGCGGCTCACATGCCGGTTCAAGTTTTCGACCTTGTTTCTGAAAAACAGGCTGGACAGGATATTTTGAGAAAAGATGCGGTCAGGCTCATTCATTAAAAAGTTGTATGTACTCCACCATACATCGCTGATCGCATACTGCCTCGTCCAAATGCCGAGCTGCCCTGCCAAATGGCTCAAGGCGGCGCCTTTATTCACGAGAAATTCAAGCTGGGCTTCGTCGTCCAGCTGCTCGGGTTCATGAATCAGCATCTTCTCTTCGCCGTCCGGGAACAGCTCATTCAGCCGTTTCACTACTGTTGAAGGAAGCAGCGTCTTCCCTTCCGAATCTGCGATCGGATAGGAGACATAGAGCTTTTCAGACGGGCTGGAAAGCGTCATGTAGATCAGAAAATTCTCATCCAAGAGCTGCTCTCGACCCGTCGCAGCCAGCTGTGCGCCGTTTCGTTTCAGCCACTCCCGGTCATCGTCTGAAAGCACGCCGTCGTCCGCAGGCCTCGCCGGAAGTATACCGTCGTTTACACCGATGAGAAATGTGCATTTCGTGCCGTACATCCTTGAAAGGTCCATATTGCCGATAAACACTTGATCAAGAGCGGGCGGAATCAGCGCGAATTTCAAAGACTCCAAGCCGGTTTCAATCATTTGCTGAAATAAAGCAAACGATATCCGCTCTGTGCCCATCATTTCAACAAACTCGTCCAACAGTTGAATAACGGCATCCCATACTTGCTCATGCTGGCGCGACTCTGCAATCCTACCGCTTTCTTCGGCCAGCCGCCTTTCCTGTTCAAGCTTCATCGGAACATCGGCTTCTTCAAGATAAAGGTAAACGGCTTCGGCCATTTCCCTGACGGTTTCAGCTTTTTTCAAGCGCTTCTGCAGCCTGTGGATCGGTGGAACGATCCAGCCCTTTAGTTCATTGAGCATATTTTCCGTTTCAATCTCTTTGTCTGTCTTGGCAAAATCCTCATCCAGTGAAGCGTACCTTCTGTAAACAAACGGATCTTTGCTTGTCCATCTGTCTCCTTTAATGCCATACGCAATACAGTAGTTTTCAAGCTGGTCAATCTGTTCGCGCAGCCGTTCCTTCGGCTGTCCTTCCGGGAATAAAAGTTCCGTTTTGACACAGCGGAACACCGCTTCATACCGCCAGTTTCCTTTAATGATATCAAGCGTCGAACGGATCAGCTCAATGAGCGGATGATTTTGCATCGATTCCTTGCCGTCTATGAAAAAAGGAAGTTCACAGTCTTTAAAAACTTCTTTTATCGTATCTTTATAATCTTCAACATTGCGGGCAATAACGGCGATATCCCTAAGCCTGAAGCGGCCCTGGCGAATTAAAGAATGAATCTCGCGCGCAATTCCTTCAATCTCGGTTCTTCTGTTCGACGCCTGCATGATGCGGAGCGATTCCGTCCGTCCGCGATACGGTTTTGCAGGACGCTCGTCAAAATAGCGTTCAAGGTGCCGGAGCTCCGAATGTTGCTGGTGCCGTTTCGTTTCTTCCAGCCGCACTTCTGACGGATCAAGGCCAAGTTCCTTCGCCTTCTGGTAAAGGTCATAGTACGCCTTCCCGGTCATTCTGAACAGATGGAGCTCATTCGGGCTGTTGGCCGTAAACGGCTGATCCGCCGTCAACGAAAAAGTGATCTCCTCCGCATGTACCATCAGCTGTTCCAGCACGTTCATCTCCTGTGGCGTAAATTGGTGAAATCCGTCCACGTAAACGGCAGCGTTTCTAATCTCATCCGCATACTGAATCTGCTCGGCCAAAAGCGTCAAATAATCCTCAGATTGAACATATTGATTCTCCAGATTTTCCTCAAGCTTGCTGTATAAAATATATAAGTCGTGCAATTTATCGGAAAGAATCCGTTCATCTTCGTATTCCGATTTGCCCGTCCCCTCTATCATGTCCCGGATGCTTTCAGGCTGCAGACAATGCCGTTTAAATTCGGTCAGCATCCGTTCCACCTGCTCCGTAAATCCGCTTTTATCGCTTGCGTTTTGATAGACTTTAAACTCGCCCTTATGCTCTTCAATCAGTCTCCGCAGCAGCATCTGAATGCCCGTCCCCGTCAAAAACGGCCGATTCATGCCTCCGGTATGCTGGAGCACTCGCCAGGCAAGCCTTGAAAAACTGTACACTTGGGCGCGGATAGTTCCGCCCAAATCGGGTGTTTTGCTAAGCTCGTATTCCATTAAAAACGTCATTTGATCCGGGACTAGAAAAATGATCGGTTTTCCGAGCGGTTCATCGCGAAGTTTTTCTCTGATTTCATTCAGGATAAAGGTCGTTTTCCCACTCCCGGATCTGCCTGATAAAAATACTGCTCCCACTAAGCTCGTCTCCTTTCTGTTTCTTACTCTTTATTCTATCGAAACATCTGCAAAATAACCATTCTCCAAAACTGGGAAAAAACCGTATGGGCACTTGCACCCCATACGGCTATTTTTGCTTGAACTGCACAAAAAACAGCATCAAAAACGAGATGATCGCGATAGAGGCGACCCACATCCATGCCAGCGTCATATTTCCCGAATCGATCGCCAAGTATATCGCCGTAGGCACCGTCTGCGTCACCCCCGGGATGATACCCGCAAACATCAGCGTTGCGCCAAACTCGCCAAGCGCCCTCGCAAAGCTGAGCACAATCCCCGTCATGATTCCATTTGATGCGAGGGGAACGGTGACAAAGAGGAACACCCTCCACTCGCTTGCTCCATCAACCCTCGCGGCATCCTCGATATCGCGGTCGACACCCGAAAATCCTGATTTTGCTGACTGATACATTAACGGGAACGCGACAACCGCAGCAGCGATCACGGCTGCCCACCAGGTAAAAATAACCGGTGCTTGAAATACGTTTTCTATCAAGCGTCCGATCACGCTCTGCCTTCCGAAGATCACGATTAAAAAGAATCCGACAACGGTCGGCGGCAGAACGAGCGGCAGCATCATCACCGTCTCGATAACGGACTTGCCTTTAAAGTTTCTGTTCGCCAGGAGCCTCGCCGCAGCAGTTCCAAGCAAAACTGCGATGATGCCCGCTGCGACTGATACTTGAATTGAAATTTCAATCGGGGAAAAGAATTCCTCAAGCATAACGGCGGTCAGCCCTTCTTAAATCCGTACTTTTCCATTGCCTTAACGGCTTGGTCGCTTTGCAGGAATTGATAAAATTCCTCAGACTGTTCCCTGTGCTTTGTATTTTTTACAATTCCGAGCGGGTAGACAATCGGTGTATGCAGATCGCTTTTCGCCGTCTCGACAGTCTCGACCTGATCTGATGAAAGGGCGTCCGTCCGGTAAACGATTCCGGCATCCGCGTTGCCTGTTTCGATATAAGAAAGGACCTGCCTTACATCTTTGCAGTAGACGATTTTAGATTGCACTTTAGACCATACGTCAAGGTTCGTCAACGTTTCTTTTGCGTATTTTCCGGCTGGCACTGATTCGGGTTTGCCGACCGCAAGTTTTTCAATTTTGCCCTCCGCCAAATCTTTGAAGCTGTTGACATGCTGATTTTTCCCTTTCGGAACGATCAGCACCAGACTGTTTTCGACCAGCTTGACAGAGTCTTTTTTGTCAATTAACCCCTGATTAACTACTCTATTAAATTTGTCCTCGGCGGCAGAAAAAAACAAGTCAGCCGGAGCGCCCTGTTCGATCTGCTGCTGCAATGCACCCGATGAACCAAAATTAAACTTTATGGAGACATTCGGATGATCTTTCTCATATACGGAGGAAAGTTCCGCTAATACATCTTTGAGACTCGCAGCCGCGGAAACCGTAATTTGAACTTTTTCAGACTTCCCCTTGGCTGATCCCCCTTTTTCCGCCTGGCAGCCGGCGAACAAAACAACCGACATCAATAAAGCCACGGCCGTCAATATTACCTTTTTCAATAGTCTCACTCCATTTTGATATGTATGTCATTAATTCGGCACTAACAACCATTTTACGTCAAACTTCATTTTTTTAAAATAGATTGTGCTCACCGCACATCATTTTGACACATGTTCGAGGCTCAACCTTCCATAGGCACATGCATGCAAGCACATACATATAATGACAGGACGTCAAATATAAAGTGTTGAGGTGAAAAAGATGTGGTATGTTCAGCCGTATCTTCCCGCCTATCCCGCCAGGCAAAACGACAAGCTGATCAAGGATCTTGAAAAAGCGGTAAACGGAGAGCACAGCGCGGTCGTCTGCTATCAAAAAATCGCCCAAAAGGCGCCGGATTCCGAAACAAAAAAGCGGATTTTAGAAATCAGACAAGATGAAATTCGCCACTTTAATGCGTTCCTAACATTTTATACGTCTCTTACCGGCCGAAAGCCTGACATTTCCATAACTGAGCCTTGTCCGGAACAGTATCGAAACGCGCTGGAGTTCGCATTTAAAGACGAACAGGAAACGGTTGATTTTTATTTGGACATCGCAGACTATGTGAAAGACCGGGCGATACGGGAGGCGTTCAAGCGGGCGGCAGCTGACGAACAAACAAAACCATGCAGTCTGGTTTTTATACTTCTTAACAAAGAGATGATCCGCCTTGATCAATATACCCTTATAGGGTATATTTTTAAAATAGCGGACTTTTATTTTGACTAAAGAGGTGCTAAAACATTGAACGTGCTGCTTGTCGATGATGAAATCCGGATGCTCGATCTGCTGGAGCTTTATTTAGAACATTATTCGTGCACAAAAGCCGCCACCGGAAAAGAAGCCCTGGATTTAATAAAAATGAACAATTTTGATCTTGTTATTCTCGATATTATGATGCCTGAGATGGACGGATGGATGGTGTGCCAAGAGATCCGCAGATTGACAAGCGTTCCGATTATCATGCTCACCGCCAAAAACGGGCAGGATGACATTGTGCGCGGATTGAATTGCGGCGCAGACGATTATTTAACAAAACCGTTCAGCGAAAAAGTGCTGCTTGCCAGAATAGAAGCTGTCCTGCGCAGGACCCGTCGGTTTCATGAAATCCGGTTCCGCGGTTTAATCTGGAATAAACAGCATCATACCCTGCATGTCAATCAACGGGAAATCGGCATTACGCCAAGTGAATTCGATCTGCTCGGGACGCTCTTAAACCACACGGATCAAGCGCTTTCGAGAGACCAATTGATTGAGAACATCTGGGGGTTCAACTCTGATATCGAGCCCCGCACCATCGATTCACACATGAGAAATTTGCGAAACCGATTGAAAAAAGCTGGCTTTCCGGTTGAAGATCATCTCCGGACCGTCTACGGCGTCGGCTACAAATGGACAAGCAAAGGAACCGGAGCATGAAAAAGATTTCATTTAAGCTCGCAGGTTCATTTTTCATTTTAATCCTTTTCATCGAAACCATCCTTTTTGCGGCGCTGTATACAACGATTATCAACACAAGAATAAACGAAGAAATCCGCGCGCTCCAACTAAGGGGCAACAGCCACAGAGACGTCCTCGAAAAACATTTTGACAAAAGGACGATAGACCACGTCACCCTGATGGAAACCGAAGCCCGGACAAACGTAATCATAACGGACCAAAATAGACGCGTATTGGCGCAGTCTGCCCGGGGAGACATGACGGAACACCTTCATTTCGAAGAAAAACACATCCCGAGGAAAGGGACCGCTTTATCGTCCCATTGGAATACATCAAAGTATATTTGTACGATCAGTCCGATCATGAACGGACGGGAAACGGCCGGCTACGTCTTCATGTATTTGGAGACCTCCTCGATAAAAGCCTTGGTGGCAAGCATTACGAAGCGGTTTTTCCTCAGCTTTGGCTTAACCGGCGTCTTAACTGCCGCAGCTATTCTTTGGTTCAGCCGTGTATTAGCGAAGCCGATTATTAAACTGAAGGAAGCAACCGAAAGTATCAAAAACGGTCAAGCTTCGATTCCGCTTGATATCAAACGGAACGATGAACTCGGCGAGCTCGCCGCATCAATCGAAAGCCTTTCTTCAAATCTCAGCAGGCTTCAAAAAGAACGAAACGATTTTCTGTCAAGCGTCGCTCATGAGCTGCGGACTCCGATCACATATATAAAAGGCTACACAGATGTCGCGATGAGAGATAAACTCGATCCACAAGCCAGAAATCAGTACTTGTCGATCATCAAAGAGGAAGCGGACAATTTAAACACCCTTGTTGACGATTTATTTTTGCTGACAAAACTGAAACAGCCCGGATTTCAAATCAGTAAGAAAAAGGTTCACCTGCACACATTCATAAAAAAAGAAGTTCAGAAAGCGGCAGTCGCTTTTTCGGAAAAACGAATCAGCCTTTCGTTCGACATCCCGGCGGATCTTTATGTCTCAGTCGATGAAGTCCGTTTTTCACAAGTGATCTCAAATTTGCTGAACAACGCCCGCCAATACTCCGATCCTGATTCAATAGCATCCGTCACCGCAACAAAAGCAGAGGATCAGGTCAAGATTACGATAGCGGACGAAGGCTGCGGCATTCCGGAAGAAGAACGGGATTATATTTTTGAGCGCTTTTACCGGGTCGATAAGTCGAGATCGAGACAAACCGGCGGTACCGGGCTGGGCCTGGCCATCGCGAAAGAAATCGTCGAGCTTCACGGCGGTCAGATTGCAATAAAAAACAGAACCCCGAAAGGAAGCGAATTTATCATCACGCTGCCTTCTAATATGTAACAAATGTCGAGATGTCTGCACCAGTTTTGCACATTTCCCGGGTATACTACTCAGTAATCTGGACCAAAAAGGAGGAAAACACCATGAAATTGAAATCCGGTTTACTTTTTGTCATGCTTGTTTTCGCGCTTCCGCTCGCAGCATGCCAAAATTCCGGCTCGGGAAAGACGGACGGACATAAGGAGCATCATACAAAGAATCATTCGGAGATGAAAGAAAAAGACGCCGTTTCTCTTCCGAATGATTTCAATAAGCGGGCGGAAGAAGGGCTTCTGGTGAAAAACACAAAGAACACGACAAGACTTGACGCGAATACACCGGAAGAAATGAGCATCAAAACCTCTCAAACGATATGGCCGGCCACTCATAAACAAAACAGGCCGGGCGCAGTGATTTTAGTTTCGGGCGGATCATGGCAGGCAGCTCTTGCATCAGCTGATCTGATCCATCACCCGAATAACGGACCTGTTTTAATCGCGGAAAAAGGGAAAATCTCCGGGCAGATTCAGAATGAAATCAAGCGCTTGAACCCGACGGGCACTTCAGACGGAACGCAAATCATGGCTGTCGGAGAATTCGATTCACTTCAAGCTTTGAACTCTTTTAAAATAAAAGAGCTGAAAGGGAAGAACGAGGCTGATCTGGCAAAAGAGATTGACAAAGAATACGCGGATGCAGCCGATGAGTATCCGAAAAGCGTTATCATCGGATCATCCGAGGAAGATGCGGAACTTTATTCGCTCCCGGCTGTAAACTGGATCGCCCACATGCCTGAGCCGATCCTGTACGTGAACAAAAAAGGCATTCCCGAAGAGACGGCCGCAGCATTAAAGAAAAGGGACGGCAAAGCAAACATCTATATTCTCGGCCCTAAAAAAGCCGTTTCAGAAAAAACGGAGGATGCATTAAAGGAATATGGAACAGTCAAAAGAATTTCCGGAGATACGCCTGTCGCAAATTCGATTGCGTTTGCGAAATTCAGCGATAAAAACACCGGTTTTGGGTGGGGAATCACAGATCCGGGACACGGACTGTCCTTCGCATCAACGGCCGCGCCCGAGCTGGCGCTTGCCGGAGCGCCATTTTCCCATTTGGGAAAACACGCTCCTCTGCTTTTACTCAAAAATGGACAGGCAGACAGTACGATGTACAGCTATTTATCCGAGATCGAGCCTTCTTTTCGGGACAGACCGCAGGACGGCCCTTATAACCATGCATTCATTCTCGGATCAGAAAATGAGATTTCATTTCGAACGCAAGGCGTTCTTGATGACATATTGGAAATTAAGTCAGTGGATGGAGGACATTCCGGTCATTAAGAAACACAATGGAGGGGCTCTTACAGAAGAGCCTCTTTTTTGTACCAGATGCCGTAAAAATCAATCCATCCTTCTTCGTTAAGCACAATGCCTTGAATGGCTTCCCCCGCTTTAACGCGAATATTGTTTTGATATAGCGGAATCGTGTAAACCTCTTCTGCCAAGGCGCGGTCCGCCTCACACAGAAGGCTGATCCGCTTGGAATGCTCATCAATGAAACGAAGCTGATCCCTCATCAAGGCGGACTTCCTCTGCCATTCCCCCGGCATATGGACGTGTAAAAAGCTGTTTTCCGTTAAAAGGAGGTGCAGCCAGCTCATTTCTTCCGAACGTCCGAATGTCGCACTGTCGTGAATCAAATCGGCTTTTGCGATCACTTCTTCCTTCATGAGCTCATCCGCTTTCATATAACAAACCTCTAGTGCGATGCCGTACCGCCTGCACCTCTTTTGGATCCATGACGCATCCTCCCGGTGATCCGGTTCGGAAAACGTATAAAGCCGAAGCGGATCGCCTTTGTAATGGCCTTCCATAAGCAGCTTGCCGATGTCGTCGTCCCCGGATTCAGGCGGAAGATCCCGGTTTAGAAAGCCTCCCGCCGGAGCCGTCCGTTGTCCGGCTAATTCACTGACCATATGTGAAGGGGAAATGATTTGCCGCAAAGCCTTCCTGAACGCCTTATGCTTGAGAGGCCCCGATTTGTTTGCATTCACCGAGATGTACTGAACATTCCTTTCCTCGTGCCATTCATCGAAAACCTGACTTTGTTCTTCTTTTTCCATATAAAAACCGTAGTCGACAAGAGAAAAATTGCCATCCATATACCATAGTTCGATCCGGTCTAAAAAAGCCCGCCCTTGAAAATATCGCTCATGCGCTTCAAGCGCGAGAATCCGGTCATCCCGGCGGACAAGTCTGAAAGGACCCGTCCCGATCAACAGTCCGTCATTCTGATGGCGGTTTAAAATAGACAGCCTTTCATCGCAAAGATGATGCAAAAACAGCGAGTTTTTTGCCTTTAAACAAATATCAAAACTATATTCATCCCTGACCGCAACATTTCCGATATCCTCTGCGAGCCATTTGCATTTATTTTCATCATCCAGCATAAAACGCTCAAACGAGTATTTAACATCCTCAGCTGTCAATGTTGTGCCATCATGGAAATAGATCCCTTTCCTCAAATAGAACGTCCACGTTTTTTGGTCGGCGTCACATTCCCAGTGGTGGGCAAGATGCGGCATAAAACCTCCTTCCTTTTCATTAAAACGGATCAATGTATCACATACCTGCTTAACGACATGGCTCTCTGAACGCAGATAAATACGGCACGGATCAAGACGCTTAAAATGCTCTGGCTCCATCGCGGTCATGAGCCTCAGCACATCTTTTTGCTTGCTGCCCTCCGATTCGGTCTGAAAGCCGAAAACGCGCTCAAGCCACTCTTTATATGACGGCAATGCGTCCGGACACGAATGCTGATATGCTTCGAGAAGGTGTCTCGCCCGGTCGATTTTACCTTCTTTCGTATCATTTTTCGCCGTTTCAAGCAGCAGTTCACAAGGTTCTTTTAAAAAGCGGATTTCTGATTTGTTTCCTCTCCCCCTTCCCCTTTTCCAAGCAATCCACTGCAAACCTTCAAGTTTCGCTAAAATCAGTTTTGCGTTCCTCGGTGTGCAATACAGAATATCCGCGATTTCACTGACTGAAATCTCTTCTGCCTCCCCTTCGCTTTCGCATTTAATTCCCGCGGTAAGTTCCATGTAATGTTCGATCGATTTCATCTCCGTTATCCCCCTCTTTATAAAAGGGGAAATTTCTCCCCTGGTTTTCTGTCCTTTTTACTGATGATTTTCCATTTTACACTAATTGCACTGCTATGTTGAAGGAGGATATGAAATGAACCGTTTAAAACAAAGGTACGGTTCTCCCGTGCTGATTTGCTTCTTCGGAGAGTTCCTGACCGGAATAACGGGAGCCATGCTGGCCCCTTTCCTCCTTTTTTATCTGTATGATGTGCTTGGAACTGGCATATTGCCGGTGATGCTCGTCATCGGAGCAAGACCGCTGACCGAGGTCGCGGTGACGCTTGTCGCAGGAGGACTGACGGATCGGATCGGAAGACGGAAGGTGATCCTGACGGCGCTCGCCTTTCAGACTGTTTCTGCCGCCGGTTTTATGATGGCAGATCACATTTGGCTGTTCGCTCTTTTTTATGTGCTGAACGGCATCGGGGGAGCTTTGTACATCCCTGCGCAGCGGGCCCAAATAACGGACAGCACCGAAAGCGGGCGTCGCTCTGAAGCGTTCGCTGTCCTTCATGCCATTGAAGGGTTGGGCGCAGCGGTCGGTCCGGCCGCCGGACTTGCAGTCTATTCCTATCAGCCAAGCCTGATGTTCGGCTTTCAGGCATGTGCGTTTTTTCTCTATTGGCTTGTTGTTTATTTTAAAATGCCCGAGGTATGGCGGTCAAAAAGGCAAAAGGAGATTTTGGAGAGGGAAAAACTTCTTTCCGCAAAAAAGGTATTTTTTCAGCACCGTCCGGTTCTGTCCTTGATGTTCTTGTCGGTCCCCGTCAGCCTGTTCTATGCTCAACTGGAGTCAAACTACCGCCTTTATCTCGAAACTCTTTTTGAAGATTTCCTATTCATCTTGACTGTTTATACAGTGTGCCGCGCCCTTCTTAGCATTACGATGCAAATTCCGCTTGTCAAATGGACGGAAGGACTGAACATCCAAACGGTCGTTTCCATATCATATGTATGCTACGCTGTGGCAGCAATTGGTTTCGCTTTTTCATCATCGATCTTTTGGCTGCTCTCGACTGCCGTTTTATTTACGGCGGCAGAAAGCATGCTGCTGAATCACATGCAAACCTTTGTCTCGCGCCTTGCTCCCGATCATATGCGGGGCAGATATTTTGCATTTTTCGGCCTGCATTGGGATATTTCCCGGACAATCGGTCCTTTTTTAGGCGGGATGATGTTCATCAAGTTCGGCGGGGCAGCGCTATTTCTTGCTATTGCAGGAATCGTGGCTGCCGGCGGAATTGCACAATACCGAACAGTATTAACATTATCTTCCCGGCTAAGAAAAAACTAATTCTTTATAGTACCTGGTACTAGAACAAAGTGCTATAATAGAAACAGTTTTTATTCGGGAGGCAAGGAGGCATTATGATTACATTAAAAAAACAAACGATCGGCGGGCTTTTAAAATCAACCGCCGGCCGGTTTCCGAATCATGAAGCGGTTGTATATTCTGAGCTCGATTTAAGATATTCGTATCAGGAGCTTGTTGAAGAAACCTCTAAAATTGCAAAAGGGCTGCTCGCGCTCGGCATTCAAAAAGGAGAGCATGTCGCCATCTGGGCATCCAATATACCGGAATGGATTCTGCTCCAGTTTGCGACGGCAAGAATCGGCGCTGTGCTCGTCACCGTCAATACAAGCTATCAGGCGAGAGAACTTGAGTACTTATTGGAATATTCCGACTCCACCACCCTCTTTCTAATGGACGGCTACAAAGGGACATCCTATATCGATATGGTCGACGAGATCATGAAAAATCCGGAAAAGCTGCCGAAGCTGAAAAATCTCGTCTACCTTGGCAAGAATAAAGTCCCTGAACATATGACGGCTTTTGCCGACATCGCCAAACTGGGCGAAACGGTCTCTGATGCCGACCTTTTCGAAAGAGAGCAATCACTCACACACGATGATGTGATCAATATGCAGTATACGTCGGGAACAACAGGCTTTCCAAAAGGTGTGATGCTGACTCACTACAATATCGTCAATAATGCGGCGATCGTTGCCGACAGAATGGGGCTGACGAGCGAAGACAGGCTGTGCATTCCGGTTCCTCTGTTTCACTGCTTCGGCTGTGTGCTAAGCACGCTTGCCTGTGTCGCGTCAGGCGCGGCCATGCTGCCGATCATCGAATTCAAACCGGACATCGTCCTGCAAACGGTCGAAAAAGAGCGATGTACAGGACTGCAGGGTGTGCCGACAATGTTTATCGCCGAGCTCACCCACCCCGATTTTGCAAACTATGACCTATCTTCATTGCGGACCGGGATCATGGCAGGCTCCCCGTGTCCTAAAGAAGTGATGAAAAAAGTGATGAAGCAAATGAATATGACGGATATCACAATCGCATACGGACAAACGGAGTCTTCACCCGTGATTACGCAGACAACGGTCACCGACACGATCGAACGCCGCGTTGAAACCGTCGGTAAAGTGCATCCGCATGTAGAAATGAAAATTGTGGATCCTGACACGGGGGAAACGCTCGGCCCGGACGAGCAAGGCGAACTGTGCACAAGAGGATACCTCGTCATGAAGGGATACTATAAAATGGACGAAGCCACCAAAAAGGTCATTGATGAAGACGGCTGGCTCCATACCGGCGATTTGGCCGAAATGGACCGGGACGGATACGTGAGGATTACCGGCCGCTTAAAAGATATGATCGTCCGCGGCGGTGAAAACATATACCCGCGTGAAATAGAGGAATTCCTTTATGAACATGAGGATATTGTCGATGTACAGGTTGTCGGCGTTCCTGATGAAAAATACGGGGAAAAAACGGCGGCCTTTATTAAATGCAAACCGGGCAAAAAGCTGACGCTTGAAGATGTCAGAGATTTTTGCAAAAGACAGCTTTCATATTACAAAATTCCGGAGTACGTATTTCTGATCGACGAATACCCGCTGACCGCTTCCGGAAAAGTCCAAAAGTATGTGCTTCGCGACCGCGCAGAAGAGCTGCTTGCGAGCCCTGTGCAGTAAACAAAAAGCCGAAAATACCAATCGTATTTTCGGCTTTTTGCTGTTTAAAATACTTTTTTACTGTCGCGCTCTTCCTTCAAAATTTCGACAGCTTCGCGGAAGCGCTGTGAATGAACGATTTCCCTTTCCCGTAAAAATGCCAGCCCGTCATTTAAATCCGGATCATCCGACATGTCAATCAGCCATTGATACGTAGCCCTCGCTTTTTCTTCAGCCGCTATATCTTCATATAAATCGGCAATCGGATCGCCTTTTGCCTGGATGTATGTAGCGGTGAACGGAACGCCGGCAGCGTTATGGTAAAACAGGGCTTTGTCATGGTCTGCGTAATGATCGCCGAGCCCGGCTTCCTTCATCTGTTCGGGTGTCGCGTCTTTTGTTAATTTATATACCATCGTCGCAATCATTTCAAGGTGAGCAAACTCTTCCGTACCGATGTCCGTCAGCAGTCCGACGACTTTGTCAGGAATGCTGTAGCGCTGGTTCAAATAGCGAAGCGCCGCAGCCAATTCGCCGTCCGCTCCGCCGTATTGCTCAATCAAAAATTTGGCAAGTCTCGGATTGCATTCTCTCACCCTAACAGGATACTGCAGTTTTTTCTCATAAAGCCACATGAACCTGACTCCCTTCCTCTATTAAACTTGCCACGGCCAGGGACTTTTTTTCCAGCTCCAATAGGATTCCGTCTGATCCGGGCTCCCTTGCGTCAAAGGGCCGTATTTTGATTCAAACTTCGCTTTCAGTTTTCTTGAATATCCGGCATACTGGTTGTATTGTCTGATGGCGTCGGTATCATCGGGATGTGTATCAAGGTAAAGCATCAGCTCAACGATGACAAAATCGACGGCCTGAATTTCATGGAGCCTTTGATAATAGTCTTGCGGTAAAGAGTTCGTCACCCCCCTTACCTCCCATCTTCATACGGATTTTCATAATGATCGTAAAATACGGGCCAAAGCGTCCCTTTTTGCAGCGCCTCCATCGGGGAAAACTGCGGAAGGCCGCGGGGCTGAAAACCTAGATATAGATTTGGAGGGGTTCTGTAATATCTTTTACCGATCGGAGGACACGGATCAAAAGCGCTGTGAAACGGACGATACGATTTGACTTTGGTGAATGATTCCTTGGAATGTTTCATATCGGTTCACCTCTATTTGTGATCGAATCTAATTTAATGTATTCATATGTTCCATCTGTTATGTTCAAAAATGAACGATCAGTTTTTCTTATTAATCTTTTAAATAAATTCGTATTTTACCAATCACTAAAATTATTATATAGTGATATATAGAAATACTTTACTTAGTGAACAAAATGATTGCAGTAATCAGGAAGAAGGTTTTTCATTTGAGGGAAAAAAGAGATTTCCTTCGGGATATATTATTGATATTAATCAGCAGTTTTGGGGGATTTCTTCTCTCTTTGACCGGCATGACGATCGGCTGGATGGTCGGCACAATGACAGCAGCCGCTTGTCTGTCGCTGTTTCGCCCGTCACCGTTAAAGGCTGCGGTCAGACAAAACGGCATCCATCATGGCTGGCTTCAGTTCGGCCAAATGCTATTGGGAATTGAGCTCGGCCAGAAAATCAATATGTCCGTGATTTCGATTTTTAAGGAAAATTGGCTGATTGTCGGCGTCATGCTCCTCCTTTCCGTCGTGTTCGCCATGCTGTCGGGCTTTGTCTTATGGAGGTTCAGCAAGACCGATATGCTGACGAGTTTTGTGGGAACGGCCCCCGGCGGGCTTTCCGCGATGCCGGGCATCGCTCAGGAAGTGGGAGCGAACACGGCAATCGTCAGTCTCGTGCAGATGATACGTGTGCTTCTGGTCGTCATGACCATTCCTTTTTTCGTTTTTTTCATAAATGCGAAGCAGCCTGACGCCCATACTGCCGGCAGCCAAGTGATCGCCGCGGGAACATCGGCTTTTGAAGCGCCTCATATCGCATGGACTGCGCTGATCGTGCTGGGCGGATTCGTGGTATGCAAAGCGATGAAAGCACTGCGGTTTCCGGCGCCATGGCTGCTCGGAAGCATGACCGGTGCGGCCGTTCTGCAAATCGCAGGCGCTTCAATGACCGGGCTCAGCGCAACAGCCTGGTGGCCCCACGGCTTTTCAGTGCTGTCGCAAATTTGTCTCGGCGCGACGATCGGTTCAAAAATCAGCAAAGAAATGTTTATCGGCGTCAGAAAAACGCTGATCGTCGCACTTGCCAGCTCCGTCGGACTGATCATTGCGATGATTTTAAGCGCAGCCGTCACCGCTAAAGCGGCAGGCATTTCCCTGACAACGGCCATATTGGCGTTTGCTCCGGGGGGAATCGCGGAAATGGCGACAACATCTGTCACGCTTCACGCCGACTCTACGTTCGTCGTCGCCGTCCAAGTGTTGCGGGTGGTGCTCGTGATCGCGATGCTTCCTCCATTCTTCCGATTGCTTCATCAAAAGTCGGAAAAATATTCACACCCCCGCATGAAAAAAGTCCGAGCTGAAGGCTGATCCCTTCGCTCGGGCTTTATTTTTTCATTCAAATTCCGGCAGCCAGTCGCCGTGTGCTTCGATCAATTCATCGCACATGCTTACAATATCATCCATCGATAATTCCGCAGCTGTATGCGGATCAAGCAATGCGGCATGGTAAATGTGCTCTTTTCTTTTTGTTATTGCCGCTTCAATCGTTAACAGCTGTGTATTGATATTGGTGCGGTTTAAAGCCGCCAGCTGTTCAGGCAGCTCGCCCGCGGCGCACGGAGTGATCCGGTTCCGCTCAGTGACGCACGTCACTTCAACGACGGCTTTTTCCGGAAGGTTTGGAATCAATCCTTTATTCAAGACATTTCCCCCGAATGTAAACGGCTGTCCGGTTTCCATCGCTTCGATGATTCTTGAGCCGTATTCGTTTGACCGGTCGTGGGTTAAATGCCGGTTGCCGACGATTTCGCCGCGCATCTTTTCCCAGTTTTGAATCTGCTTCTCGCACCTTCTCAAATATTCGTCAATCGGAATATTCAGCTCTTCAATCAGTTCGGGATAATGGCTTTTGATGAAATAAGGGTGGTACTCCGCGTTATGTTCGGATGATTCGGTCACATAGTAGCCGAATTTATCCATCAGTTCAAATCTGACCATGTCATCATGTTTCGTTTTCTGCTTTTCTTTTGCCCGTTTTTTGATTTCTGGATACAAGTCTTTTCCGTCTTGCTTTACTTCAAGAAGCCAGGCCATATGATTGATACCGGCGATTCTTTCTTCGATTCGTTCATGCTTCATGCCGAGGGATTTGAAAAGGTCTTTTGTGCATACTTGTACGCTGTGGCAAAGACCGACCGTTTTCACGTCCGTGTAGCGAAGCAGCGCACCGGTTAAAGAAGCCATCGGGTTTGTGTAATTTAAGAGCCAGGCGTCGGGCGCCGCGCATTCGATGTCTTTTGCCATATCCAATAAAACGGGAATCGTCCGCAGCGCTCTGAATATCCCGCCGATTCCGACCGTATCGGCAATCGTCTGTTTGAGGCCGTACTTTTTCGGGATCTCAAAATCGATGACTGTGCCCGGTTTATAGCCGCCGACCTGAATGGCATTGATCACATATTTCGCCCCCGCCAAAGCTTCTTTTCTATCGTCATAAGCGCGGATCGATACCGTGTTGTTATAGCGGTTTTTTAAATGTTCAAGCATTTCTTTAGATTCTTTGAGACGCTGCGGATCGATATCATACAAAGCAAATTCAAATCCGTTGACCGCCGGAACCATCAGGCAGTCCCCCAGCACATTTTTCGCAAAAATTGTGCTCCCTGCTCCGATAAAAGCAATTTTAGTCATTCATATCTTCCTTTCCCCGTGAAATTTCCGCTAACCTTTTAGCGCTCCTGCTGATAATCCTTTTATAAAGTACTTTTGCAGGAATAAAAATAGAATCGTCATCGGCAGCATCGCCATCAGTGAAGCTGCCGCCACCAAGTGCAGGTTGTTCGCATTTTGCCCAAAGAATCCGGCAATCGCCACAGTCAAAGTCTGCACACTTTTGTCTTGAAGGAAAAAGATCGAAAACTGATAGTCGTTCCAAATGAATACGCAGGCAATAATGCAAATCGTCGCAGTCACCGGCTTTAATAAAGGAAAGACAATTCTGAAGAAAATGCCCGCCGTGCTCGCCCCGTCGATTCTTGCCGCCTCTTCAAGCTCTTTCGGAATCGTCGAACGGATAAATCCGGCATACAAAAAAATTGTCAAGGGCATATAAGCCGCCGTATTATTCAATATCGCGATTTCGAGCGTATTCAGCATGCCGAACTCCACCACCATTTTGTATAAAGGAACCATTGATGTCAGCGGCGGAATGATCATAATGCCGATAAACAGAAAGTATACGGCTTGATTGAGCTTTGTTCTTCGTCTGGCGAGGGGATAGGCCGCCAGAGAGCCGATCATAATCAACAGAGCCGCCGAAGCAAGAGTGATCGCAGCGGTATTGAAAAACGAGCCGGCCAGACCTGCTTTATCCCATGCTTCTGCGAAATTACCGAGGCTGATTTCGTCAGGGAACTTCCATTTCGAGCTGAAATCCCCCTTTGCTTTCAGCGCGGTCGTCAGCAAAATATAAAATGGAATCAGGTGAAAAACGGTAATGCATGCCGCCAGTGCCGTCCACAGCGCCCGCTTCTTTTTCTCTTGGTGATTCATCTAGGCTTCGACCTCCTTGCGCTTAAAATAAATAAGAGCCGTAAAGCTGATCAGCAGTATCAACGCCGCCATGAAAACCCCCTGTGCGGCTGCATAACCGGCATCCTGCCTTTTAAAATACAAATCGTACATAAAAGTCGACATCGATTGCGAAGCATTTCCCGGACCGCCGCCTGTCAGCGCTAAAATGACATCAAACAGCTTCAGTCCGCCGATGATATTGATGACCATGTTGATTGTGACAGAAGGCATCAACAGCGGCAGCGTAATCTTCCAAAACTGCTGAAAACCGCTTGCCCCGTCAATTTGCGCCGCTTCATAAAAATCTTTCGGAATGCTTCCGAGACCTGCTAAATAAATGACCATCGCAATACCGACAAACTGGTACGAATTCACAAATACGATGATCCACGGATTGATTTCCGGGCTGCTCAAAGCGTTTACAGGAGCTGCTCCGAATAATTTCAGCACATCGTTCAAGGCGCCTCCTTCATAGGAGAAGAAGAAATACCAGATATACCCCATGATCAGCGGGCTGATGATGACGGGCAAATAGACAACCGTACGTGTCAGCGCTTTCATTCTGATGCTTTTAAACAGCAGGAGAGCATAGAGAAGACCGATGACATTTTGCAAAATCGTACTGCCCAGTCCATACAGCAGGGTGTTTCTGACGACAAGCCATGTGGCCGGGTCGGCCAGCATCCGTTTATATTGGGCAAAGCCGATCCAGTCATACGACTGTGAAAAACCGTTCCAGTTCGTAAACGTGATTTTAATGCCGCTGGCAAACGGATAAATCATAAAAATGGATACAAGCGCCAAGGCGGGAAGATACATCCACCAGAGTGATCCGCTTTTCTTCACAAATCCCTTTTTTCTTTTCGCAATAGTCAGACTTTTTTCTTTAGCTAATTCGCTCATCATTTCACCCTTCTTTTTTCATCATGATGAAAACGATCCTTTCTATTGATCTTGCAGTCTGCTGTACTCCTGTTTCATTTTTTCCGATACCTGCTTCGGCGTTAACGTACCGGCCAAAAGTTCCTGTCCCGTCGTCCCCATGACGTCCCACATTCCGCTCGGGAGGTAGACACGGTCAAAGTACGGTTCGATTTCGATTTCTTTATATTGATCATAAAACTTAGAATAGTAGTTTTCGGCTTCTGTGTTGGTTAACGCTTGAGGAAATGAGGTGGCTTCGGCGATCTTTTTCGCATATTTGGGCTGTGCGGCGAATTCAATAAACCGCTTTGCTTCTTCGAGGTGTTCAGAGTCTTTCCAGACAGCAACGGTATGGCGCTCTCCTCCAATCCAGCTCGGTTTGTCGCCTTCATAAACGGCTGGCGTCGGCATCACGCCTAACTGGATATCAGGATTGACTTCTCTCGTATCAGGGCCGATCGATGTGACCGAGAGAGTAAAGCCGATTTTTCCTTGTGCCATTAATTCGACCAATTGCGACGGTTTTGCCGTTAGGATATCTTTATTGATCAATTCCTTTTCCTGCATTTCTTTAAAGATTTCTGCGAGAAGTGTGTAGCCGGACCAGTCGAATGTGCCGTTTTCCAAAGCTTTTTTTTCATTGCGGCGATCATCTGTAATGAGAAGCGGGGTGGCAAACTGATCATAAAACTGAGCTAAAGCGCCTTTATCTGAACCTGCGAACCAAAAAGGAATGACATTCCCATTGCTTTTTTCTTTGATCGTTTCCAGCGCGTGCATCAGTTCGTTCAACGTGTGCGGAGGCTTGAGACCGTATTTCTGCAACAAACCGGCATTATAGACGATCCCGTCTTTTGCCTGATTGAAAGGATAGGCATATACTTTGCCTTTTTCATCCTTCAAAATCGGATCGAGGTTTGGGTCGAGATGCTTCACCCATTCCATGTCTTTTAAATCTGCGGTGTATTCCCCGTAGCGGATCTTCGCCCAGCCGTGCGTATCGAACAAGTCAGGCATGTCATTTGCCGCCATTTTGACACGCAGCATATTTTCATAGTCCGGTCCGGGAAAGCTGATATCGATTTTGATGCCTTCATTTTCTTTTTCAAAATCATCTGCGATGCTTCTGAGCGTCTGTTTTTCACTGTCTTTTGTCATTGTCGAAAACATTGTGAGTGTGACGTCTCCGTTCTTTCCGGCATTCTTTCCCGAGCAGCCCGCTGCTAGTGCAGGCAAAATGATCAGGAGAATAAAAGAGAAAATGATTTTTTTCATCAATTTCACTCCAATTATGAAATTTTGACGGTGGGTAAAATGCACTTTCATTATTTACTGTCATTTAGTAAACCTATTTGCCTCACCTCCTTGAAAAGCGCCTGATCCTTACCATTAGCCCCGCTTGCTGAATCCGCAGCTTTCCCGAATCATCAGTTCTGAAGGTACGGTCACTTTCAGCGGGAGTTCCCGTCCTTTCATTCTGTCGAGCAGCAGTTTCACACCCGTCCGGCCCATCTCTTCTGTATGAACCTTTACGGTAGTCAATGGCGGATTAGCAAATTCGGACGCTTCAATGCCGTTGAAGCTGACGATGGCAACATCTTCGGGAACCTTGAGTCCCGATTCTCGAAGAGCCCGGAGCGCGCCGATGGCCATCGAATCGCTGGCGATAAAAAAAGCTTCGGGAACGTTTTTCTCAAGAATCGCTTTTTTCATCAGCTCATAGCCTTGCTGCATCGAATACTCGCCGACATAAATATGCTTCGCGTTTTCCGAACCGGCCGTCTCCAGAAACGCAGTCAGCCGTTTGTCTTCAATTTCAATGACGTTTGTCTCCTGATCGCTGATTCGAAAGTGCTCTTTTTCTCTTCCGCCGATATAACCGAGCCTTGTATAGCCGAGCGATTTCAAATGGTTCAGCGCCCTCCCCGTCGCCTTCTCAAAATCGACGACAACCGAGTCGCGCAATTCTTCATTGTCTGTATGGTTGATGTACACGACGTTGTTGAGCGCGCCCATGCACTGCTGCAAGCCGGCAAAATCGATCCTTCCGATGACGATTAAGCCGTCGACATCGCCTGCAAGCTGATTTGAGCGGATGCTGCTCAGCTGAATAAACTTCGTAATAAACGCTCCTCTATCAAAACACTCGCTTTCAATTCCTTGCCTGATGGAATAAAAGTATGGATCGTTCAGCTCTTCTTCCTGTGATTGGCAGACAACAATGCCGATTCGCGGGCTTTCCCCGCTTTCTGAGACATATACGTCGCGGCGTCTGCGCGTGTTTTTATAGCCGAGCCGGTCTGCAATATCCAAAATCCGCTTCCTTGTTTCAGGTGCCACCGCTAATGACTGGTCATGGTTCAAAACCCTTGAAACCGTTGTGCTTGATACTTTAGCCTGAAGCGCAATTTCTTTAATCGTCGCCATTTTCATCCCGCCCTGTCTTTAAGATCCATATTCACTAAACTTTACTAAAGGCATCATAACAAACAAAGTAAATGTTTTCAATATTTAAAAAATTAAGTTTTTAACCAAGCTCTTTTAGGACCTCTCTAGATCTTGCTGCTGTTCCTGAAGCTGCTTATCTTATCTTTGCTTTCGCCTTATCACCCATTACTTACCAAAATATAAGAGGTTGAACATTGATTAACTTTGATTCTAAAATCCTTAACGTAGTCGGATTAAGAGCCTATTCAAATTAATGACACAGAACTTTTGGCAATTATAGATGAATTTTAAAAGAGCAGACAGCAGCCTGCTCTTTTAGTTGTTTTTTTTCTGTATGTTTTTCATGGTTGCCTTATATAACCGCCTTGAAACAGGATATGCTACATTTATTAGCAAATACAAAGCAAACAAAAATAAAGATACTAAGAACACACCATTATTCCGTATAACAATCTCCTGAGAATTCATTGAATAAATCAATACATAGAGATAAAAAACACAAAACATCAACAAAGCTTCAATAACAAAATTGAGAAATCCCCGTTTTTTCGATAAAATTTGAGAAAAGACTACGTCTACAATCCCTACAACTACCACAGTGAGAACAAAAAACTTAAATAAAACTATCACAGAATCAAAAGTACCTTTTGTATTGATTGACACATCTGGTGCCAAAGCCACCAATTTAAAGACTCCGAAGAATATCAGAAAAGGGGAAGAAATAAGAAATACACACATAAGAAGAACAACCAAAATTGCAAAAATATGATCCCCAATAGAGTAGTTTTTTCCTTTATTTTTTTCACCCATTTATGACTATTCCTCTCTTTTTGTTGTAATTTAAATATACAATTTTGTTATAAAATTTGACCCAAGTTCAATCACCATAAGTAGTGGTGAAGATGTATTCAAGGCCATAGCCGCGTTTATCATGCCATAATTTTAAATATTTTAGAGCTTATGTGTTGTTCATATCCTCCAATCCTTTACCTTTATCCGAAGAAAAATCCGCCCCGTTGCTGGAGGAGCGGATATTCAATATTTGTTCCGAGTATTCGTTTTAACCAACCATCTTTTCAGCAATCTGCATGTCGCCGGATGGCGAATGAGTTTCTGCCGCAAACCATCCCGAACATACGACGGCAGCAATCGCAGCAACAATGAACAGTTTTTTCATCACATTCCCTCCACTTTTTTCATTTTTTCTTCCGCTTTAATCGCTTCCAAAAAGAAATGTGCGGCCTCTTTATAAAGAGACTTTGATCTGTAAACATTGGCCGTTAAGAGAGAAAGTTCTCTGGCACTGTCGTATTGCTTTGCTTGAAAGAGGATTTCTATGTTGTCTTTGCAGTCTTTAACCGCCTGTTCACCACATCCAGCATAAGCCGCATATAAAAGATCGATTTTAGCGTCAAATATTTCATTCGCCGCAGATTGCGACCTTTCCTTCCCTTCTTTGTAAAAGGCTGCGGCGCGTTCATAGTCTCCGGTTTTAAACAGCTCTTTGATCATTAAAAACACGACATTGAAATAATAATCCGATGCAGCATATGCATGATCATTCAAAACGATGTCCAAAAATTGAATGCTCTTGTCCGATTTGTCCATCGCCGCATAAAGCAAGGCAAAATTATGAAGGAGCTGCATTTCTTTAAAATGGTCGCCGGCTTTTCTGACAGTATGGATTGCTTCTGTTAAATATTCTTCCGCCTCTGTATATTTCCCCATCTCGGTATAATTTCCGGCCATTGTAATATAAGTTGAGACAAGGTTCATGTCATGGTCGCCATGTCCTTTGAAAATTTCCATCGCCTGCCGGGTATGGTTTAAAGAGACGATATTCTGGCCCAAGTAATAGTAGAGCTTTCCGACTTTATCGTGAAATTGGGCAACTTCAATTTCATCATGTACATGAGCAAGCTTCTTCTCGGCAATTTTATAGAAGCTGATTGCCTGCTCATAATTTTTTTTATACACTTCATAAGCTCCTGAAAACAGGTAGTAGTAATAGGATGTCATATGTGATGCAGCACTGTCGCCGGCCGATACGTCGTGCTGCTCTATCTTTTTGCCTCTCGAATCGTAGAGCATAATTTTATGCCGCAGTTCCAGCAGGGAATAGTAGATCAAAACTTCCTGATCTTCCTCCATGTCTGCCAGCAGCGGTTTGATTTGTTCAAACAGCCTGATCGACTGTTCAGCATCGCTTCTTCTAATGGCGCGGTACCATGTATTGAGCATGTTGGCGACTTCTTCCGCGGCGATTTTGTTCATATGGAGCTCCTTTCTGCCGATATTCAATTTTTTTGTATTTTATTCATTTCTTATCATACTATATTTTTCCCCTTATATAAATTAATAGTAATAGTTCATTTTGCACAGTTTTTTTGAATCCCCCGCTATTTCTGCCCCTTCATTAGGTCAAATGACTCTTCAAGAAATGAGAAACCGGGACTGATAAGACAGCAAAAAGCACCCTTGCTGAAAGGGTGCTTTCATTGCTTTAATATAAATACGAACTTATCTAGGCATAAGCGAGGGTTCCGCTTGATGAATGATAATATTTCCACATCGCATATGAAGAACGCGGATCGAGAACATAAACCATCGGTGTATAACAGGATGTCTGACCCGGGAGCACTTTTCCGTTTCCTCCAGCTGAGCTGCCGCTCAGTTCTTTCCCGTCTTGTTTCTTTTCACATATGCATTTGCCTCCAAGCCTGAGCGCGCTGCTTTGTCCAGCGTCATTTTAGCCCATGCTGTTTTGCAGACGCAGCCCAATTTTTACACCGCGATCCCGAATTGTTTATTATTTGCATCTATCAGTCTGGCTGTCGCCTTTGTTATGCTGCTTGAATCACAATTACAGTGAAGAAGTCATAAGCTTTTACTGACTAATGATTTTTAGCTGCTTTATCAACAGAGGGCAAATTACTTTCATCTATTAAATATGTTGCAATCAATGCGATGACTAACAGAGCTGCTGCAAAATAAAATCCTATATTCATACTTCCTGTAGCGTCTGTAAGCCAGCCTGTAATATACGGAGCTAAAATGGAACCTAACATTCCAACAAAGTTGTAGAATCCAAATGCTGTACTTAATGATTGCTTTGGTGCATTATTAGCTACAACCGCAATTAAAACGGGATTAACGCTAATTTTCCCTACAATTCCATACACAATTAGTGTCATATACAGAATTGGTAAGCTATCAAAGTAAACAATTGCAGCTGTTGATAAAATACCAAACGGTAACATCATAAGCAAAACTGGTTTACGCCGGCCTAGCTTATCTGACAGCCAACTAAAAAATAATGAACCTGGAATCGCGGCCCATGGAACAAGTGATGCAACAAAGGCGATATTTCCTCCGGTTAAACCGCGTGCTGTTTCTAAATAGTATGGCAACCAAGTAATAATCATAAAGAATCCGTAAATAGAGCAGAAAATAATAATATAAGCCAAAATTAAGTTTCTATTAAATAAAGATGAAAACTTAAACGGTTCAGCGGTGCCTTTAACCTCTTTATCATTTTTGGGCTTGTCTTTAATTACAATTGCCATTGCAATACCAATAAGTACAACCGGCACTCCGATGATAAAAAATGGAATTCTCCATCCGAATCCCCATTCTCCTACAACATAACTGGAGATATAATAGCCAATTGAAGTACCGAAAGCCATCCCTGCATTAATTACAGCACTACCTAATGTTAAACGGTTCTTCGGGATCATTTCGGATGATATTCCATATTGCGGCCCATAATATACCCCCTGAGCCATACCAACCATAAGCCATGCAGAGATAAATAGAAAAAATGTAGGCATCATTCCTGTAACTGCTGCTAGCGATCCAAATAGAATAACACCTGGAACCAACACTCGTTTTTTTCCAATTTTATCTCCTAATATTCCTGCAGGAACGTTCATACTTGCATAACCGATGAAAAATATACTCATAATTAAGCCAAGTTGTGCCTTGCTTAATGAAAACGCTGATTCAATATCCCCCATAATCGGGTTTAATATTGTTCGCGTTGCATAAAGAGCTACCCAACCGAAGAAAAATACGATAACAACTTTAACCCAATAGGGAATCAGTGGTTGTTTTCCTTTACCTTCAACTGATCCCGTCTCTTTTGTCATCAAACTTCCTCCTTCAACTTTTAAATGATCCATTATTTTCTACTCTTCCTTTGACTTTCGATTTAGACTTCATAGATTGTATCTTTTCGAAATCTGTCTGTGGTCATATCTGAAAAAAGGAGGAATTTTGGCTTTTTATCCTCCTTATGAACAACACGGATTGTCTTATTTTGTTATGCGTGTCCCCGCTTTTCCATCTAGCGCAGCTACCGCTTGATCCAATGAACAAATCATTGCCTCTTTACCTGACTTTGCAAATTCTATAGCCGCTTGGATCTTTGGCAGCATACTGCCAGCAGGAAATTGCCCTTCTGCCACATATTGTTCAGCTTCTTCTGCTGTAATTCGGCTTAGTTTTTGCTCATTTTCTTTGCCAAAATTGATAAATACATTTGGTACGTCTGTCAACATCATGAAAACGTCAGCATTTACTTGTTGTGCAAGCTTTAATCCTGAACGATCTTTGTCTATAACTGCTTCAAGACCGTGTAATAGACCGCTCTCATCACGATATACAGGTATACCGCCGCCGCCAGAGGAGATAACAATCGTTTCATCAATTAAACGCCGAATCTCTTCTATTCCATGGATCACTTTCGGTTCCGGGGAAGGCACAACTCGTCTGTAGCCTCGCCCTGCATCTTCTGACATCGTAAACCCTTTCTCTTCTAATTGCTTCGCCTCTTCCTCTGAATAAAATACTCCTATTGGTTTCGTTGGTTTTTCAAATGCTTTGTCATCCTTGTCCACTTCGACCATGGTTAGAAATGTAGCTACATTCGCAGCAATGCCCCGTTCTTTCATATGGTTTTTCAAAGCTTTTTCCAGCATATAACCAATGAATCCCTGTGATTCTGCATTACAAGCATAGATTGGCAGTGGTTCAACGACATTTTTGGCAGCTTCGTTTTGAGCAATAATATTCCCCACTTGCGGACCATTGCCATGTGTAATCACAATTTTATGTCCTGCTTCTTTGATTTCAATCATATGACGTGTTGCAGAGATTACATTTTTGAGTTGATTGGCATAAGTTGCTTCTTGTTTTGGCTGTAAAATTGCATTACCTCCTAGTGCCAGTACTACTCTTTTCCCCATTTCTTTCACTCCTTGTTAAAGCCATATAAATTCCGTATAAAGTATCCATCCCAGAAGAAGAACCTACTTTTATAAGGCTTTTCATACTTTTCAAAGATGGATCATGTTGTAATCTTGTAATTTTCGAACTAAATAAACCTTCTATAGCACAAGTTAAAAAGCGCGTGCTAACAAGGGTTGTTAAGGGTTTTCTAATGAGATTCCCCAATGTTTCGAGGTGGTTTTGTGCGATAAAAGAGTTGATGAAATGTCCATATAATATACCGACCAGTATATCGTCACCTGTTGGTGTTAAACCTTGGCCTCGTCCGATAAAGTAACGAAACTCCTCTTCCAAATTTTCAGTTGGATCGTGTAATTTATTGATCAAGTCCGATACATGAGCTGATTCAAAATCAGTAGATTCATACGATTCAAATGAAAATTGTTTCACGTTTTCTTTTAATTTATTGATGTTTGCATGTTTAAAATCCGTATATAACGGAAGTATTTTCGCATTAAAATTGAGTTTAAAACAGTTGTGGGAAAGATGGTTATTGCGAACGTGAAATGAATCTCCCACCTCAAGACCTGCTTTTAATGTTTGCTTCGTTTGTGACTCAAGCAAAATTCCAAATGGAAAGGTCCCATTTTCATTTGTACCGATAAATATCAATTCATCATTCTGATCAACAATATTTAAACCTTTTTCAAAAATGCTGTGCACAGTAAACGTTTTTCCCTCAATTAATAGCTGAAGTGCGATTGAACCAATCGCACTTGCCTGTAAAATCATCCTTGAAAACCTAGTTTTTCAGCATATGCTGTGATTGCTTTCTCAAAACATTCGATTGGAGGATGAACTGTACCAGCACCAATTTGCCCATAGCCGGCAATTTTATGTGCAATACCTGTGTTGATTACCGGCGTGATGCCTGTTTCAACAACTTTACGTGCATCAATACCTAAACACGCACCTTTGAAGTTCCACGTCGGAATAACAAAGTTCGGATTTTCTCCAACACAGATTTCAGCCATTTGATTGCTTGTTTCAAGCGCATCATTAAATCCGCCTGTTCCAACAAAACGTGTTACTGCGGGAGCAGCAATCATTGCTACGCCGCCAATACCGATTGTTTCTGTAATCGCTGAATCACCGATATCTGGGTTTGCATCTTCAGCTGAGTAGCCGGTAAAATATAACCCTTGCGGTGTATGAACAGGTGCTGTAAACCACTCATCTCCCATACCTGCAATACGGATGCCAAAGTTTTCACCGTTACGGCACATTGCGGTAACGACTGTACCATGTTTGATTGTACGCGCTGCATCCATCATTGCTTTTCCAGTCGCCATGGCAATGTTTAAGAAAAATTGGTCTGTATCAGCTAAAAATTGGATTACTTCTGTACTTTGTTCGTTTTCAACATCATCTAATGCCGCAATTACTGGAGCAACTTCTTTTAAAAACACCAATGATGCTGCAATATTGCGCTGGTGAAATTCATCCCCCATTGCTATAGCTTTAGCCATCAATACATTAACATTTAAGCCTCCATCAATTTTTCTTAATGCCTTACTTAACACCGGACCCAACATATCTTTCATCCAATGCAGGCGATTGATTACCTGCTCATGATAAGCGCCGAAGCGTAATACTGCACCGATGCCTTCGTTCATTTGACAGTACGCCTCATTGCCGCTCTCTTTGTTCATCACAACAAGAACCGGCATATTAGGTGATGTAATGCCTCCCATTGGTCCAACTGCATTCACATGATGACATGGAATAAATGTAATCTTATTGTTTTCAAGCAGTTCACGCGCTCCCTCTTCATCTTCTGCCCATCCTTCAAAAAGAATCGCTCCAACACAAGAACCTTGCATAGGATCTGTCATATTTTCATATTTAATTGGAGGCCCGGCATGTAATAACAAGTAATCTTCCAATTCAGGAATCACAGACTTGGCAGGTACAACATCCGTTAAGAATGGTTCAGCTGCTATGATCTTCTGGATAACAGCTTCGTTCGCTTCATTTATTGTTTTGTACCCCATTAGATGGTCTCTCCTTCATAGTAGTTTAGAAATTGAAGTACTTTCATTAACTTTTCATCACCGCCAGCAATTGGACGCCAGTTAAATTGAACACACTCTGATCCGCTGTTCTGAACAGCTGCTGTAAAACTTTTCAGCCCAATATTGATGACACTTGGCTTCTTATTGATTAAGGAGACAATTTTTTCGTCTACTGTTAAGTCTTCTTGGGTATGGTCAAATTTTTGTATATCAAGGACTGGCTGTTCCACTTTTCCTCCTGCCAGTTTAATCGCTGTACGAACCATTTGGTCGTTCGTCTCACAAATGATTGCACCACTTTCTTTTAAGGTTTCAATTTGCTTTTCATAACCTTGAGAATCTTTCGCTGTACCTACAACTGTTACAAGAACTGCAAGTTCGCGGCCTCCCTGATGTGCATTGGCTAAAATACGTTTAATGGCTGGTGCTAATTCACTTGCCATATCATCATGACTGCCATAGCCAATGACGTTATCAATCATGATGACTGCTGTTTCAGGATCGTTTCCAGATGTTTCAAGCATTTCGATACGCTTTTCAGGATCAATCATCGGGTGCGGCTTCCCTTGGGTATACATATCATCGCCTAAGTCAATAATTTCATGATGTTTTGTTTTTAGGATATAGGCTTCTTTCTTCTCTTCAAGTACTTCCTCTTTGAATGCCTCTTTCAATAACATAGCTGCTTCAGATGCCAAAGTACCACCTGAGTAATAACCTTTAATACCAACTTGTGAATCTTTTAACGACACGTTTACATTTTCAGCCACTGTCGGTTCAAAATTCGGTTTGTCACCATTGGATAATTGAACAGATACAACCGCTGCTTCTTCAAGTGTGTACGCATGATAAATATTTTCTTCCTGATACGTTGGTTTATCTCCTAAAAATAACGTAACAACCGGTTTTTCAATATTTCTTAATACGTTTAATACTTTTTGCTGCACTTCCTCAGCAGGCGGTTTAGAAATGACTGTAATCACTTTTACTTTTGGATCTTGATTCAATGCTTTGATACTATCTAAAACCGTGATAGCACCAACCTCTGTTGATAAATCCCGGCCACCTGTACCAATTGCGTTTGTTACACCTTTATCATAACGGTCAATGATGCTTGTCACTTCTTGAATCCCTGTACCTGATGCACCTACAACGCCAATATCTCCTTCATTCACGATATTTGTAAATGCAAGTGGCACGCCATGAATAATTCCGGTACCGCAGTCTGGTCCCATTACTAATAATCCTTTTTCATGCGCCTTTTGTTTCAACTTAACCTCATCTTCTTTAGATACATTGTCGCTGAATACAAATACATGCAACCCTTCATTCAATGCATTTTCCGCTTCCATTGCTGCATACTGACCAGGAATGGAGATCAATGCCAAGTTAGGGTTGTTCGCAAGCTCCATTGCGCGCTTCCAGTTATGTGCTTCTTTGTCTTTAAATGTGTCTTGTGAAGCGGCATCACCTTTTAAAGCTGCTTCTACTTCTTCTTTCACTTCTGATACTTTTTCTTCTTGATTTGTATCTATAACGATAACGATGTCATTTGGGTTTGCTTTTTCCAATTCATCTGTGCCTAAACCCGAAGATTTAAAAATATCTTTGTTAGCTGGTGTTCCCATCATGATCGATACTTTGTTTACACCATCTATTGCAGATAACTTGTTTGATAAAAGCATTAACACGATAGAATCTTGATAGGTGTTTTCTTTTATAATTGTGTATAACATAATGATCCTCCATTTTGTTATTCTGCAAATCTATTCTTTCCATGATAGCGATTGTAATGAACATCGCCTGAAACGAGGTAGTTATAAATATCGTCTACAATTTCAATTCCTTCTTTATCATATTTGGCACTTCTTAATTTACCGCGCTCACCCGGATAATAAATTTCTCCATAGCCTTCAGCTGCCGGTTGTGCTTTTAATTCATCGAGCATCGTCGAAATCTGTTGTTTAAAAGCAGTTAAATCTGTGAAGTATGCGGGATTGATAACAATATGAATTTGCCCTAAATCGCGGCCTTTTGTCAGATCTTGATACATGGAGGATACATGTACGCCATGAGGTACTCCAAGAAGACTGCCCGATAAAATATCCACCATCATCATCAATCCATAACCTTTTGGACCAGCAATTGGCACAAGTGCATGAACATCTCTTGCATTCGTTGTTGGTGCACCGGCTGCATCTACTGCCCATGTTTCCGGGATCGATTCATTTTTACTTCTGGCATCCAATACTTTTCCCCATGCCTGAACAGTTGTCGCCATATCAAATGTGATTATGCGTTCATCAGCCGATGGTACACTATAAGCAATCGGATTGGTGCCAAAGTATGGTTCTGTTCCTCCAAACGGTACGACCATTGGATCTGATTGGCACATACTTAAAGCAACCATGTCCTGTTCTGCTGCCATTTCAACAAAGTAACCCAATGCACCACTATGCGAAATATTCTTCATGCCTACAACAGCCACACCTGAATTTTTTGCCATTTCGATTGCTTTTTCCATCGCTTGTTTTGCTGCTTGGTGACCTGGACCATTATCTCCGCTAAAGACAGCGGATGCAGGTCCTGTTTGTTCAAATGTGTAGTTTGGGTTTGCTGTAATACCGCCTTTTGCGATTCGTTCGGCATAGTATTCCACACGTACTGCTCCATGGGAATGGATCCCTCTATGATCGGCGAATGTCAATACATCTGAAACATCGTGTGCGGCTCCTTCATTTAATCCAGCTTTGATTAGCTTCTGTTTGATTAAATGAAACAGCTCCTGCTTAGATACTCGCATCTGATCCTCCCCCCTTCCATTACATAATTAGTAAATGTTGTCTGACTCTAAATAATCTAAAATTTCCTTTGTAACTGGGATACCTGTTTTTTTATACTGTTTCATCACATCTATTTGAATTTCACCGGGATAATACACTTTGTCAAATCCTTCAGCAGGCGGGTTATCATGTAATTCTTCAACCATTTGAGATATTTTTTCCAGGAATTGCTCCTTCCCGCCAAAGTATTCAGGATTGATCACGAGATGAAGCTGCCCTAAGCGACGGTACTCTGATAAATCTTTATACATGGAAGTGACATGCTTGCCAAATGGCAAGCCGAGTAAACTCCCCGATAAAATATCCACCATCATCATTAACCCGTATCCTTTAGGCCCAGCCATTGGTAATAATGCATTTACCTTAAACGGGTCTGTTGTTGGTGCTCCATTTTTATCAACTGCCCATGAGTCTGGAATAGATTTGTTTTTACTTCTTGCATCTAAGATTTTCCCCCAGGCTTGTACCGTTGTTGCCATATCAAACAGTATTGGACTGCCATCTTTTCGAGGCGCACTAAAAGCAATTGGGTTGGTGCCAAAGTACGGTTCGGTACCGCCAAATGGCACAACCATGGGATCAGATTGACATACTGTTAATGCCACCATACCTTCTAATGCTGCTTGACGTGCATAATAACCAATCGCACCACTGTGTCCCATTTCTTTTACACCGACAACACCGATACCTGATGTTTTTGCTAATTCGATTGCCTTTTTCATTGCTTGATAACTCACATAATGTCCTAACGCATTATCTCCATGGTAAATCCCTGATGCTGGACCCGTTTTTACGAAGCTTAAGTCGGGGTTCAGGTTATATCCACCCTTTAATGTACGTTCGGAGTAGTATTGCATTCTCACTGCACCATGTGAGTGAACACCTCGTTCATCTGCAAAGATGAGTAAGTCAGCTGTTTTATCCGCATGTTCTTCAGGTAAGCCTGCTTTCACTAATTTATCTTTCATTAGCTGCCGGAGACGATTACTTTCTACATACACTAATGGTTCACTCATTAAAATTGCCCCTCTTTATAGATTAATATCTCTATTCGCATCCTTTGAATAAATATACGAGAATGGTTCATCTAAACCAATTGCATAGGTTGCTTGCGGCGTATAAGCTCCCATAAAAATATAGTCACCTTTGTCAACTGGCATCCACTCGTTGTCTAAGTTGTAAACACCTCGTCCACTTAATATATAAGCACCATGTTCTTGAACGTGCGTTTCAATGTAACCATGCGAAGCACCCGGCTTAAATGAAAGAATATGAATGTTCATGTCATATGCGATTTCTTTTGGCAGTAAATCTTGAATTAATACTTCTTTCATCCCTTCATAGGGTTCTTGTTTGATGTTATTCACATTACCTGTAACAATTTCTGGCGTATGTCCTTTAAGCGGCTGATAACGCTTTTTGTATAAAAACAAACGGCTGTCCTCACCATTATTATGATTATCAAACGTCAATTGTAAGTGTGGAGGTACATATAAGAATCCGCCTTTTGCCAATTCGTATTTTTTACCATCCGCAAAAGCGTTGATTTTACCATATTCAACGTACACAAATGATTGGATACCATCACCGGCAAAACCGGTTTTGTTTCCGCCCTTGTTTTTAACTGTTACCAAATAATCTACAAACCTTGCACCTAAACGCGGGGATCCTAAAATGGTTACATCACAATCTTCAAAGCCAGGTACAACATTATTAACCAAGCCATCGGGTGTAATTACCGCATAATTATCCTTTTTTATTACTGAACGTGTTTCTAATAAACCTTCTCTGTATCCTTGATTATGATTTAAGTAACTCATGAGTATCTGGCTCCTTTTCATTATTATTCCTTATAAGCTAGTTCAAACAATACATCTTTCAATACTTCAATCCCCTTCACAAGGTCTTCTATCTTCGTTTCTTCATTGGTATTGTGGCTGATTCCGCCAATAGAAGGTACAAACAACATTGCTGTAGGGACAAAATCCGCAAAAATTTGTGCATCATGACCTGCACCAGATGGCATCAATTTATAGCTGTCCCCCACATTATCCTTAGCTGCTTGTTCAATTATTTGAATGATTTCTTTATCCATCAATGACGGTGCTTCATCCATCCATAAATTAATGTCATAAGCCATGCTGTTTGCTTCTGCCACCGCTTTAACTTTATCTTCAATTTCTCTCGCAAAATCATTTAATAGTTGTTGATCAATATGACGACAGTCTATCGAAAAGGTAATTTCTCCAGGGACGACATTTACCGTGTTTGGAACAGGAGTGACATGTCCAAACGTTAATACAAGAGGCTCTCCAATTTCTCTAGCTCGTTTCGTTAAGTCTGTTACAATCTCACTATATGCAACAACTGTATCTCTTCGTAATGACATCGGTGTTGTGCCAGCATGGTTTGCTTCACCTTTCAAGTTAACTGAGTAACGTTTTTGACCGACAATCCCAGTTACAACACCAATCGCTTTATTTTCCGTCTCTAATACTTTCCCTTGTTCAATATGTACTTCAATAAATGCTTTAATATCGTCACGAACATCATCTGTTTTACGGTAATCAAAACCCGATTCGTGCATAGCATCTTCGAATTTAATTCCTTCAGCATCTTCTATTGTGTCAACATCCTCTTTTTTGGCTAGGTTAAAAAAGTTTTTACTTCCCCAAAATGTATATGGAAATCGGCTTCCTTCTTCTTCTGCGAGCGATAATACTTCTATTGTTCGTAATGGTTGACCATATTTTTCTTTTAAATATTTCACAGCAACCAGTGCAGATAAGATACCGAATTGTCCATCTAGATGACCGCCTTCAACAACTGTGTCGATATGTGATCCTGTTAAAATAGTTTCTTCAGAATATTTACTTCCAACAAGACGACCAGATAAGTTCCCAACATCATCAAAGCTTACTTCTAAACCTTCTTCCTTGAATGTTGCTTCCAGTTCGCGAACTGCATCAATCCATTCAGGAGAGTATAACAGCCGCGTAATTCCCCCTTTTTCTAAACCGCCAAATCTTGTGAATTTCTTATCCAACGTTTCAAAGGTTGATTGAATATCCATTCTTTTTCTCCCCCTCTCTTTTATTTACTTTCATCATAGAACCCTATTTACAACCATTCATTGACATAACCAACAATAATGAAAAAACATTTTATGCACTTTTAACAAAGACACCTTTTAATCAATTTACGGTATCTAAATAATGGGCTAATGCCAGATATAAAAAGAAACTGTTGGCTTTCGATTACATAAAAAAATACGCTTTATAACAAATTAAATTTGCATTGAATTTCTCCTAAAGAAAATCGCAGATCGCTCGCTTCAAAAGAGCGAAACTTCTCTTTTACCAATCAAATAAATAAGGTGCAAATAAAAAAATGACCCTATAAATCAATAAAAAACATTGATTTATAGGGTCATTTATCTGTTTCATTACATCATAAATGATATGCCAAGAGTCAGGATACATATTGATTAACAACTGCTGCTGTAATAGCGAAAGATTGTGATGAAGTCAACTTTGCCATGCTCACTTCAGCTGTATTAGCTGCCATAAGAAATGCTGATGACACACTGAATTTGCGAGTGTAACACAATCTCAGGTCGCCTTCACACCTTCCTATGCCTCAAATTCCTGACGGGATAGCTAGTCCGTCACTTAAGGAATAAATCTTCCTACTTTTTCATTTAAAATCCCTTTTTCTTTATCATAGATTTCGACACCGCGAAGGATTGTTTTCACTACCTGAGCACCAATTTTGCGGCCAATATACGGACTAATTTTGTGTCGATATGCTAAGTCCTCAGCCTTTAATTCATAAGGTGCATCTTTCTTAATAAATACGAAATCCGCATCTTTCCCTACTGCAATACTGCCTTTTGATGATAGATTAAAACGTTTCGCAGGGTTTGTAGCAATAATGTCTGCAAATTTGGATAATGACATATTACGTTTTTGCACACCCTCATCAAATAATACGTCAACATTATTTTGTACACCTGCGATACCCCCCCAAGCTTCAAATGCATTATCCGTAGCTTTTAAGTCTGGGGTACATGGTGAATGGTCTGATGTTACGAATGAAATATCTCCGTTTAATACCCGATTCCACATGCCTTCTAAGCGTGATTGTTCACGGATTGGCGGAGAACATTTTACAACTGGTCCGATATGATCCAGTTCTTCTTTATAGAAATATAAATAGTGTGTACATGTTTCGCATGTAATATCGACCCCTTCCTGTTGTGCTTTGACAATTTCATCTACGCCCTCTTCACAAGCTATATGAACGATGTGTACACGACATCCCGTTTCTTTCGCAAATAGAATTATTTTTCTAATCGGTTCTACTTCAGTAAATACGGGTCGAGAATCTACATAAGCACGTAATGAGGTTTCACCATTTTTAGATGCTATTTCCCCTAACTTGTCCGTAATTGCAGCATTTTCAGCGTGTACAGATAATATTTTGCCTGTCTTCGCAATTTGTTTCATACCTTCGTAGAGGGAATAGTCGTCCACATTCATGAAATCTCCTTCTATAGAACGGTCACCACATGTTGCTAAAAAACATTTATATGCAACAACACCATTGTTATCTAACTCTTGAATACCCCCATCCAAGTTAAATGGTACTAAACCGCCGTAACTCGCAACGTCTACAGATAATTTTCCTTTTCCAGCTTTAAATTTTTCTTGAATAGATTCCTCATCTACCGTTGCTGGCACTTGATTTAATGGCATTTCGATGATCGTTGTGACACCGCCTTTTGCAGAGGCACGTGTTCCTGTGTCATAGCCTTCCCATTCATCACGATAGCCGCCGCCCGGCTCTGTGATATGAACATGTGCATCAACCATACCCGGAGATACAATCGATCCTTTTGCATCGATAATTTTTGCACTTGTACCCAAATCCTGACCGATTGCTGCGATTTTGCCATCTTTAATCCCTACTTCGACTTCTTGTTCACCATTTTCCAGAATGACTAATCCATTTTTGATAATTGAATCAAAATTCATTAAAATCATCCTCCTCTTTTAATGGTTGGATATAAAATACTGCCTTTCGCAACCGCCAGCATTAATTCCCCGGATAGCCAAAATACCAAAAAATGCAAATCATTAGATTTAAGATAGCACTTATTTAATGTTTCACCGATAGCAAAGTTAATGATCAAGAATAATAAATGGCAGCCCCGCCCCACTATCAATGAAAATGGGACGCCATATTTTGAACCTGTGTATCCGTTCGCAACAAGTCATAAGGCTATCCGACAAGTGATATCGTTGCTTGAAATGGTGATGTAAAACATCACCAACAGCTATATAATCCGGAATATTATGCACTAGTCCCACCCCCAACGTTAAAAAAAGTAAATGAGGATGAAATTCTTTGTTCAAGTGATCTTCGGCATGATATCTTTGTTATAATCACACTTTTCAAAAAACGAAGAATCATGTTCAAGCATTAATGATTCTCCTTTAATATTTTTAACTAAAGGATTATACGTATAATTACCTTCAAAAACAGTGTACGATCAGATTGAAAAGTTATCCTTGTAACATCTGACATATTTCATTTTTATTTTATCTTTTTCTAACAAAGATAAGGAGGCAGCCTTTATGACAACATTAAAAGAAATATTATCTGTACTACAATTTTCAGATTTAACATTGCTAAATGAGCAGGGCGATTTGGAACGAGTGGTAGAAATGGTTGATATTACAGAAACGCCTGATATTAAAAATTTTACAACGCCGCACTCACTTATCGTCACAACAGGAATGAGCTATCAGGATGATCAATCCGGACTAATCAGTCTTATTAGTGAGTTAAATGATATACAAGTTGCTGGTCTAGGTATCAAGCTATCCCGATTTTTAAAAAAATTAGATGATGAGGTTATTGCATTTGCAAACAAATTAAAATTCCCAATTATTGAAATTCCGGAAAGTTGGAATTTAGGATCCATTACTCATCATATATCGTCATTTATCCTGGATGAAGAAACAGAAAAATTACACTTCGCATTAGATATCCAACAAGAGTTAAATGCTATGCTTATGCAAGGGTTAAGCCTGAACATGATGATTGAACGTTTAAGTAGACTTATAAAGGTTCCTGTCATGCTGCTAAATTCTTTTCATCAAGTTGAGTCAGCGAGTCATCACTTTCATCAACACTCAGAACATGTTCAAAAAAACCTCAATTATTTCCGAAGATATTTAAATTCAGAGCAAATCGAACCAAATCACAATGGTGTTTTCCAGGAAGAATATGCTATATTTAAGGTTCCTGCATTTAAATATTTTCCGTATTATCTAATGATTTCAAATGTTAATTTGCTCAACTATCCGTTTAGTTTATTAACAATAGAACAAGCAGTTAACACACTTAGTCTCGCAATTTACAAAAATAGCAAAATTAAAGAAGCAGAGCAGCAGGATACGAACCATTTTTTTACATCTCTGATGTCCGAACATCCTGATAACCTTGTATCACTAACACAACACACCGACCTTTTAAAAAAATATCACATTCAACCCTCTAAATTCTACCAAGTGATGATTTGCGGGATAGACAAAGAAAAGAATGTAGAAAATAGCGCCTACTTAAATGAGCGATATCAGATGACTTTTGAGTGGTTAACGCATAAGTTTACTGGGATTGACCCTTCCATTAGTATATATATGTCTCAGGGTGAACGCAGATTTACGATACTTTTACAAAGAAGACATCATTATTATTTGGAATACTGCAGATATATCCAAAAAGAGTATCAGCTATTTTTTAATAGCTCCCTTTCATTTGGCATTGGTAATGAGGTCTCCGAGCTTTCACAATTACCACTGTCTTTTTTCGAAGCGAATGAGGCTTATGATAATAAATATGAACAAGGCGAAATAGAATTTGTAGAGCCCTATAAATCTAAAAGCGTAGAAGAATTATTACAACTCATTCCAACGAATAAATTAAAACCATTTATCATTTATACACTCGGTCCATTAGCTTATCCCCAAACAACGAAGGAAAAAGAACTAAGGTTTACGTTAAATGTCTATATGGCAAACCAATGTGATCTTACAAAGACCTCAGAGGATATTTTCATTCACCGTAATACTGTGAAATATCGTATTAAAAAATGCGAAGAAATATTAGGTCAATCTGTAGAATCTCCTGATACATCCCTGAGCATTCGATTAGCATTATTTGCTTCAGAGAAAATATCGTTGTAAATCAAAAGTAGAACCACCGGAAGTTTTCTTTTCTATTTATTTAGTTAGCTACTGTTTTATTCTGTCTTAACATAACCACAAGGAAAAATAGCAACGCTGCTGCTGCGAGAAGGATGGTTGCAATATAGAATGCTAATACTTGCGAGCCGGTTACATCACCAATATAACCAGTAAGTGTTGGTGCAATAACAGATGAGCTCATTCCAAAGAAGTTAAAGAGAGTTAATGCTCTGGCCACTCTATCTCCTGATACGGAATCAGATACATAGGTTATTAAAACTGGATCAATCGCAAGTTTACCTAATAAGCCATATAAAATTAATGCAATATACAGCACTGCAGGATTTGGTGCAAATACTGTCAAACTAATTGTGATTGCCGCAGCAATTAATAGAAATAAAATTAAACGCAGACGCAAATGTGCATGTTTGTCTATGTATTTAGTAAATATCAAAGCACCAGGCACTGCAGTGACTGCAACTAGTGCAGCTACATATCCTACTGAGCCTTGAGCAAATCCTTTTTCTGCTACAAGGAAGGATGGCAGCCAAGTGACAATCATATAATAGCCATAGCATGTTGCAAAATACACAAAATATACAACTAATTGTCTTGGAGAAAATAAGCTTTCATTTAGAATCTCTGTGCTTTGTACGGCGTCTTTCTTCTCTTCAGCCACTTCCTTGTCTGATGTTTTATCTTGTTTAATAAACAACACAAACACAAATGTTACAGCTACGATAACGATAGCTGTTATAAAAAGCATATAATTCCATTGAATTTCAAAACCGCCTACTAAAACCGATGATCCGATTAGTCCAATTACCATTCCTAATGCTGATCCGCTATTTATTATCGCATTGGAAAAGCTTTTTTTATCTTTTGGCGTATGTTTGGCTGATAAGGAAAAGGCTGCACCGTAATATGAACCAGTCGAAATACCAGCCAATAACGAACCAATGTATACTTGCATGATAGTTGAACTTGTGCCAATTACAAATGCAGCCAGCGCAAAGACGATAAATGCAGGAATTAACACCTTTTTCTGTCCAAATTTATCGACAAGTGCTCCTGACGGAATTTGCATACCCGTATAGGCAAAGAAATAAATAGAAGCAACCAACCCCATTTGTGTATCACTAATATGTCCTAATGATTCTTGAATCTGTGGATATATTGGCGTAAGGATTGTACGATAAATCCAAATAGCTACCCACCCTAAACACAATGCAATAATGATCTTTTTGTAATAATCGGGGTCATGTTTCTTTGTTTTTTCCACGGTATGACACGCTCCCTTTTTATTATTTAATTAAATTGTAGGTTATAAGCCAGTCAATAACATTGTTCACTTTCAACAAAAACAAAAGTAACATTATACATTTTAGACAAAAGGCATCTGCTTAAAAATATCAATGAAAGATTCATCGATAGAAGCTAGTCCTATTTTTCCCAGCTCTCTCATTTCTATAAAAGCAATCAGGTAAAAAAGATGGCTCTTTTTTTAAACAAACCTACAATTTATTAAAAAAAGCACTTCCCAAATAAACAGGAAGGCTCCCCAAACGTTGATATAGCAGCGTTCTTAACATTTCAAGAACTGAGTTGCACGACGGGCGCCCTTAAGATCGGCTTTCTTTCTCTTTGAAAATTCAAAAATTCTCCGATATATATAGCGAATGCCGCTAAATAAGGAGGAGAGCCGGATGAGAAAGTTATGGAAAATCGCGGTGTCCGCTGCAATGTTCGTCGGTTTTTCCGCAAATTCACCCCGCATTCAAGCGGAAAGCAATAAGCAGGAAAACGAAGTCATTGTCGTATATAAAAATGCCAGCGGAAAAGAAAACGTCATCGAACAAGCAGACACGGTAGAACACGTTTACCGGCACATTCCCGCAGCTGCTGTTACTGCGGACGACAAAACAGTGCGGGAACTTGAACAAGATCCCGACGTCCTGTATGTCGAAGACAACCTCCCGGTAGCTGCTGCCGACAGCACCGTTCTAAAAGCTGTCTCCAGCAGCACAGCGCAAACCGCCTCCGCGTTTTCACAGTGGAACATCAAGCCGATTCAAGCCGCACTGGCTTGGAATAAAGGTTTGACAGGGAAACAGGTGAAAATTGCGGTTATTGACAGCGGGATTTCCCCCCATGAAGAGCTGTCAATCGCAGGCGGTGCATCGATGGTCGGCTATACCGCTTCATACCGTGATGATAACGGCCACGGAACTCATGTTGCCGGAATCATCGGAGCGAAGCATAACGGACGGGGGATCGACGGCATCGCGCCCGGCGCGCAGCTGTATGCCGTAAAAGCGCTGGACCGGAATGGTTCGGGGGATCTGAAAGGCATCTTACAAGGCATCGATTGGTCGATCCAGTACGGAATCGATATCATCAATATGAGCCTCGTCGTTTCAGGCGACAGTCAAGTTCTCCACGATGCAGTAGATAGAGCATACAAACGGGGAATGATTTTAGTCGGTGCAAGCGGAAATGCCGGAAACGGAAAATCCGTTTATTACCCGGCCGCCTACAGCAGCGTCATTGCCGTCTCGGCCACCAATGAAAAAAATCAGATCGCCTCATTTTCCAACACCGGCAGCGCCGTCGAGTTTGCCGCTCCCGGCACATCGATTATCAGTACATCTTCCGACCGCGGCTATGCAATCGGAAGCGGCACTTCACAGGCAACGCCGCACGTCACCGGAATGTTTGCTCTTTTGAAACAGCTGTACCCAACCGCTTCAAATCCTGAGCTGCGCAAGAAAATGCAGATTTATACAAGCGACTTGGGCGCTCCCGGCCGTGATCATTTGTTCGGCTATGGATTAATCCGCTTCAAAGAGATCACACAGCCGTTGGAGAAAGCGCAAAAAGCAGTCGGACAAGCGGAAAAGACAAAGAAAAAAGCGGACATTCAAACCGCGCAAAAAGCGATCGAACCGCTGCCTGCAAACGCCGATAAAACCGCTTTGAAAAAGAGGCTCGATGCTGTTAAAGAGCAGCTTAAAAAGACAGCCGAAAGCAAAGTAAAACTCGCAGAGAAGCAAAAAAAGAAAACCAATGCCGACGCAGCCCAAAAAGCGGTCAATGAACTCGACAGCGGTACTTTCAAAACGAATTTGCAAAAACGGATCAATGCGGTCCGCTCAAGCCTCTTGAACACCGCAAAGCAGGCCGTTGCAAAAGCTGAAAAAGCGGCCACAGACTCAAACCTCGGCAAAGCGCAAAAAGCGATTAATGAGCTGCCTGCCGGAAAAGACAAATCAAATCTGCAAAAAAAGCTGAACACCGCGAAAAAGCAAGCCGCGTCAGCCTATAACAAAAAAGTGGCAGCGGCGAAAGCCAAAGTTAAAACGGCCGAACAAAAGAGAACGAAAAAAACAAAATCGGCAGCGCAATCAGCGGTCAGCAAGCTGAAAGCATCCGCCGAAAAAACGAAGCTGCAAAAACGAATCAATGCGATCAAACTGAAATAGCAAGAAAAGCCCGGAATCCCGGGCTTTTCTTGCAAATACGTCTTTTTTGATGCTGTTCTGCTCGGACACGACAATTGTGACATCGTATTCCTTTCGGCCGGCCGCTTGCTTTCCGCTTCATTCTCCAATCACTTTTTATCAATTCTTTCCGTCACAATCCCGACGATGTCCCGGTCTGAAACAAAGCCGAAATGGCGGCTGTCAAAGCTGTGGATCCGGTTGTCCCCGAGGACGAAGTACTCATTTTCAGGCACCTTTTCCTCTCCGGTCACTTCCTTCAGCGTAAAATCCCCTGTCAAGTCCCCTCCGGCAGTGACGGCCTTTAAATCGTCCAGATAAGGCTCTTTGATCTTTTCTTCGTTGATATACAGCTGATCATCTTCATACCGGAGGGTTTCGCCCGGAAGCCCGATCACCCTTTTAATGAATATATCTTTGTCAGGTCCTTTAAACAGCACGATGTCAAATCGGCTGATCGTTTTAAAGTGGTGGGCGAACCTGTTGATCAAAAGTTCGTTGCCCTCCTGAAAGGTCGGATTCATGCTGACGCCTTCTACTTTATATTCAATGAAAACGGCATTTTTGACCTGAATTCCGACGACGATGACAAGCAGCACCCCGGCTATGACCAAAAAACGCTTTTTCAATTCTGTGTCCCCCTAGTCTTTCTCTCTCTGGCTGAATCTCACGTTCAGACGATGTTCAACCCGTTTTCCGGCGTACCATAAGATCAGCATGACGATGATCACGGCAGCTGTCCGCAAAGGCTGGGTAAAAAGCGCCTTCAGATCATGGCCGACAAAGCTCACCATAAAAATCATCACGAACTTGCCGCAAAGCACCGCCAGTGAAAAAGGCAGCAGGCTGACTCTCGAAAGTCCTGCCACAACATTTACCGCCGCCGAAGGCGTGAATGGAAAGCAAAGCAGGAGAAACAGCGGACCGAAGCCCCGTTTTTCCACCCAGATCATCAGTTTTTTTACGGATGGATGCCTGCGGATAAAACCGAGTGCTCTTTGCTGGCCGAAATGGCGGATAAAAAGAAAAACTGCTATAGAGCCTAAAGATGCCCCGATCCACGTCAACAAGAACCCCTGCCATAAACCGAACGAATTTACATTGGCGACAACAAACACGAGCAGGGGTAAAAACGGGAGCAGCGCTTCAATAAACGGCAGCAGAACGGCTACAAAAGGACCAAAAGCCCTGTAGCTCTGAAAAAACTCTGTTAAATTCTCTTCTGTAAAATAGCTGAATAATTGCTCCAACATTGATTCTCCTCAGGGCGGTTGTCTACTTCTATTCTACACTTTAAATCAAAAACTTTAAATCATCCGTCTCGGTGTTTTCTGTATTAGTCTGAAACAACTTGATCATTTTAGTCATTTTTTCCCGTTCTTGATTAAAAGGCCGTCTTTCGTGTAAAATAAAAACAGAACAAACGTTCCTTATCAATAAAAGAAATGAGGAGAAAAGCCATGACAAGAATTCCCGCTGAAGCCAGGGATATGATTGAAAAGGCGATTTACCTCCCGATGACCGTCAGCATATTAAACCGGGACATGAAAATCATCCAGCAGGGGCCATTCAAGCTGAAAGACCCCTATCAGCGTCTGATCGAACAGGCGTTAAAGCTTGCCCAGCGCGATCTGTACGACGTGAAAAATGAACTGCGCCGGCGGAAAATCAAGGTGCACGAAGTGTCACGGGACGAAGCCTTTACGATGTACTCCTTTATATATGAAGGATACGAAGAAGAGCATAACTATTTTAATCCCCGCATCCGCAATCAGGTATCCGCGCTTCTTGAGTACTATTTATTCAAAGCCGCTCCCGATCAATAGCGCTTTTTCAGCTCCCTGAGGATGAATTCGTATATCAGCTGATTCCGGTCTTCCTTCGGATAGAGCATAAATTCCTGTTTCTTCTGCATGGCGTTTCCTTCAATCCGGTCGATAAATTTTGTTCTCAGCCATGCCGTTCGGTAAACCTGGTTTTCAAAAGATGTGATGGATACGGGCAGCTCCAGCGTTTCCCCGTTGACAAACGTGACAAACGTGTTGTCATACTTTGCCGCGCAAAACTCGTGAACATGCGCATGGGAAAGCCACCCGCACTGAGGACGAGTTGAGGAAAATGTGGGAAAAAGAAAAATATTGTTTGAGTGATCCACCATGATCGGCGGTTTATGGGAAACTTTAATGACCTCATATGTGCCCGCTTTTCTCCCCGCATAGCTCGACCCGAAATAGCGGCAGCTTCTTTCGATGATCTGAAACGGCTTCATATTGACGCGGAAAGTCCTGTCAGCCTCGAGTATTTTTGAGGCGGGTTTCTCCCCCTCTCCCAGAGGCAGGACAGCCATTGTCGAACTGTTTACTTCATACGTATCTTTTGTCATATCCTCTGTGCTCATCATGATCCTCCTAATCGTTAGTAAATTTATACTATTAATCTAACATTATCCTTTACAAAACGACAGGATTTTTTCCAATTAATTTGAAAATATGTTTTTAAAATGCCATTTTTATGTTTTGTTCGATTAAATCCGTGTTTCTTTGTCCAAATATACAAACTTTTATTCTCATAAACACGCATCTTCGAATAATTATCTAAAAATTATAAATACTTATTGATTTTTTGTTGTGTAATCCATATACTATAAAAAAGGCATCAGGGGGAATCTTTATGAAAGAGAAAAAGTCGTACGCTGAGCTCATGAAGTCCCGCAATACCCAAAAGGTGAAAGAACTTGATGTAACCATCACGGATATCTACATTCAAATGGTCCTTGATGAATCGCTTTTTAAACGGCGTTTGCACACGCTGAACAAGAAGATTAATGAAGCATTAGACAAAGGAGATAAGCAATCTTTCCTTGAGCTTTCAAGAGAATATACAGCGCTGAAAAAGCACGCATAACGGCCAATCCCTCCCGGATTGGCTTTTTTACGCGGAAAAAGCCGGCTTATGAAATAGTCCCGGCCTTTTTATCCGTTAATAATCGTTCCGCCGTTGACATGGAGCACTTGGCCCGTCATGTAGGAAGAATCGTCGCTGGCTAGAAACAAATAGCTCGGCGCCACTTCAGCAGGCTGTCCGGGCCGTTCCATCGGCGTTGTTGAACCGAATATTTCGACCTCTCTCTCCGTAAACGTCGACGGGATCAGCGGCGTCCAAATCGGACCCGGCGCCACCCCGTTCACACGGATGCCCTGATCGACAAGCGACAAAGCGAGCGAACGCGTAAATGATGTAATCGCTCCTTTCGTCGAAGAATAATCGATCAGCCTTTCATTGCCGGCATAAGCCGTAATCGAAGTGGTATTGATGATTGAGCTGCCTTTTTTCAAATGCGGCAGCACAGCTTTTGTCAAATAAAACATTGAAAAAATATTCGTCTGAAACGTTCGGATCAACTGATGGCTTGTAATTTTTTCGATTCCCTTTTGCGGATGCTGTTCAGCCGCATTATTGACGAGTATATCGATCGTTGGGAATGCTTCCTTTGCCTGGCGCACAATATCGTTGCAAAAAGCCTCGTCTCCGATGTCTCCTGCGATCAGCTTGCATCCGACCCCTTCTTTTTCCACATACCCCTTTGTTTCTTCTGCATCGCGGTGTTCATTTAAGTAGACAATGACAATGTTCGCGCCTTCCTTCGCAAACAAAACGGATACGGCACGGCCGATTCCGCTGTCTCCTCCCGTAATAATCGCGGTTTTCCCGGCCAGTTTCCGCTCTCGTTTCGGCCGGTCAAAAACGGGCCGGGGATCCATCAAATACTCCAATCCCGGACGCTGCGTTTGGTGCTGGGGAGGCAGTACTTTCTTCGGCTGCTTGCTCAAAACGATTCCCTCCTTCACATCGATTCAACCTTACTATTTTATGAAAACGCCCCTTTTTTATGACAAGCCGTTTCACATGCATGAATATTTCTCAATTGGGAAAATTTAAGAACAAAACAGATGGATGATGGAGGGAATTTTGTGAGCAATCAAGAACAAAAACTGCCGGACTCGCCTGAATCGTATTGGAGAAACAGTACAGATCTTCCTAAGTTCGAAGAACTGTCTGAAGATGTCAAAACAGATGTCGCCGTCATCGGCGGCGGCATGACCGGACTGACGACTGCTTATTTACTGACGAAAAAAGGCTACAGCGTCATCTTGATCGAATCCGGGCGGATACTCGACGGAACAACCGGCTATACGACAGCCAAAATCACCGCACAGCATGATCTGATCTATGATGAGCTGATCGGGCACATCGGAATGCCAAATGCGAGACTGTATTATGAAGCAAACCTCAAGGCGCTGTCCTTTATCAAAAACCTCGTGCTTGAGCAAAAGATTCCGTGCGATTTTGAAGAACAGGACGCATGCATTTACACAACTGAAGAACAATCGGTACAAAAAATCAGAAAGGAATATGAGGCATATCAAAAGCTCGGGATTGACAGGGAATTCATCAAAGATCTCCCCGTTCCAATCGATATGAAAGCAGGACTTGTTATGAAAAACCAGGCCCAGTTTCATCCACTCCACTATTTGAAACACCTTGCAGAGGCCGTCCTGGAAGCCGGCGGAAAAATTTACGAAAACACGGCTGCTAAAGAAATCAAAGAAGGCGACCGGCCAAAAGTGCTGACAAGAAACGGGCATCAAATCTTCAGCGATTATGTCGCGTGCTGCACGCACTTTCCGTTTCATGATAAAAAAGGCTTCTATTTTGCAAGGCTTGAGCCGAGCCGGTCATACGTGCTCGCCGTCAAGCCGAAAACGCCGTATCCAGGCGGCATGTATTTAAGTATAGATCAGCCTTCACGCTCGCTCCGTTCGGTGACGATTGACGGAGAAGAAATGGTTCTTGTCGGCGGTGAAAGCCACAAAACCGGCCAGGGAGAGGATACAATCAAGCATTATCAGGCGCTTGAATCATTTGCAGAAGGCGTGTTCGGCATTGAATCGATCCCTTACCGCTGGTCAGCGCAAGATTTAATCACGCTTGACAAAATTCCGTATATCGGGCCGATCTATCCGAAAGAAAAGCGCATTCTCGTCGCCACCGGCTTTCGGAAATGGGGCATGACAACAAGCACCCTCGCCGCGCAGTTGATGACAGACCATATCGCAGGCGAAGACAATCCTTATCAAGCCGTCTTTCAACCGGCCCGTTTCCACCCGGATCCAAGCATCAAAAAAGTCATTTCCTATAACGCGGATGTTGCAAAACACTTTGCCGAAGGAAAACTCGAACAGCCGATCAGGAAGCCGGAAGACCTTGTCAACGGAGAAGGTGCGGTCGTATCACATGCCGGGAAACGTGCGGGTGCTTATCGCGATGAAAAAGGCGAGCTTCATCTGGTTGACACAACATGCACCCATATGGGCTGCGAAGTCGAGTGGAACGACGGAGAAAAGACGTGGGACTGTCCGTGCCACGGCTCAAGGTTTTCGGTCGACGGCGATGTCATCGAGGGTCCTGCCGTAGAACCTTTGAAAGATCCGGAAAGCTGAGGTGTACAAGTTAAAAAGTAATGAAAAATTGCCGATAAAAAGATAAATGCTGGAAATTTCATAAAAACGGCAGTTTTATCATTAACGATTACAGGGGGATACGATCGTGTTATTCAAAAAGGATAGAAAGACAGAACGATCATTCTTTGCTGAAGAAGGTCCTGACCAAACAAAAAGAATCAGGCTCAATCAGCACGCAGAATTTAAAAAACAGCTGGCAATGGTCGATTTGACGGATGAGGATCTTTGGGTGCTGAGCAGGCTGAAGCCTTTAGTCACTGAACATATCGAAACCATCGTCACCCGGTTTTACCAAAACCTTGAGCATGAAAACTCTTTGATGGAGATCATCCATGACCACAGCTCAGTTGACCGTCTCAAAAAGACATTGACGATCCACATCCAGGAAATGTTTTCAGGTGTCATCGACGAAGCCTTTTTAGAAAAAAGGATCCGGATCGCCCACGTTCATCTTCGGATTGGGCTCTTGCCAAAGTGGTATCTGGGGGCATTTCAAGATCTCCTTCTTTCCATGCTGTCAATCTTTGAAAACGCATTATCCGATGAGGAATACAGGCGGTCAGTCAAAGCCGTCACCAAAATTCTCAACATCGAACAGCAGATCGTCCTCGAGGCCTTTGAAGACGAGCATGCAAGGCTCCGCAGACTTGATGAAGAGAGCAAAAATGACCTTCACCGGCAAATCAAAGATACTTCCGGTTCTTTGGCCGCTTTATTTGCCGAAACAACGGGCGCTGTACAGGAATTGGTCGACAAATCGTCCGAAATCGCCGAAACGTCAAGAGCCGGAACGAAGACAGCTGTTTCTGTCGAACAAAAATCGATCGGCGGAAAAAAGGAGCTTGAGGAGCAGGAACACCAGCTGAATCAAATGGGAAGCAGCATGACGCAAATCGAGCAGGAAATTAAAAAGCTGGAAGAAATCGCACTGCAGATCGAAAAGATTTTCGGAATCGTAACAGGCATTGCCGAGCAGACAAATTTACTTTCGCTCAACGCCTCGATCGAATCTGCAAGAGCGGGGGAGCACGGCAAAGGGTTCGCAGTCGTCGCAAACGAAGTCAGAAAGCTGTCCGATGATACGAAAAAAACCGTCTCCACCGTATCTGAGCTCGTCAATAACACAAACGCGCAAATCTCGATCGTCACGAAGCATATTACAGATGTAAACGAACTCGTGAACGAAAGCAAAGACAAGATGTCGGAGATCAATCATCTATTCGATGATATCGTCTCCAATATGAAAACGAGCAAAGAGCAAAGCGGCCGAATCGAAGGCGACCTGCAGGCGTTTTTAAGCGGCCTTCAAGATGTCAATGCCGCCGTGTCACAAGTCGCGGTTTCAGTCGATTCTCTCGTAGAGCTGACAAAAAAATAAATCATTCCTGTACACAGGTCAACTCATGGCCTGTGTTTTTTCTTTCGATCCCCTTTTTGTAAACTTAAATAAAAACAAAGTTGACATTATAGAACTTTAAATGATACTTTGATTCTATTACGTAATTGAAAGGAATCGAGACTACTATGCAAGTCAAAGATATGACATTTATCTCGCTTAGCACAGCCATCATGGCAGCGCTCGGCTTTTTCCCGCCGCTCTTTTTGCCATTCACGCCCGTACCGGTTACGTTTCAGACGCTTGGCGTCATGCTCGCCGGGGGAGTCAACAAACCGCGGAACGCGGCACTCAGTCTTACCGTCTTTTTGCTGCTTGTCGCAAGCGGCTTGCCTCTCCTATCAGGAGGAAGGGGCGGAATCGGCGTCTTCATGGGCCCAAGCGCCGGCTACCTGCTCGCCTACCCTGTCGCAGCGTTTTGCATCGCATGGGCCGTCGGCAAACTTAAGGTTTTACATTTTCGAAACCTCTTTTTCATTCATCTCTTATTCGGCGTATTGCTGTTATACACGGCCGGCGTTCCTGTCCAGGCGTTTCTGATGCAAATTCCTCTTACCGAAGCGATGAAGCTCTGCCTGGTGTATGTTCCCGGAGACCTGCTAAAATCCACCGCAGCCGCCTTTCTCGTGCTAAGATTAAGAAAAGCGCTCAAAAACAACGTAAGCAGAAATGCAGCTTAGGAGGATTGAAACCGTGCCAATTATTGAGACTTATCAATACCATGCCAAAATCCATCCTCGGAAAACGGCTGTTCAAACAGATGAAATGTCTGTCAGTTATCTGGAATGGCACCAGTTAGTATGCAGGACGGCCAGTTGGCTCAGCGCGAAAAAAACAGAGAATAAAAGAATAGCCTTTTCGCTTCCGAACGGACTGCCTTTTTTGCAGCTGTTCGCGGGAGCGGCGATGGCCGGCTGGACGGCCGTTCCGTTTGATCCGCGCTGGAGCCCGTCTGAATGCCGGGAAAAGCTTTCTCTTTGCAAAGCCGAACTGTTCATCTCGGATCAGCCGTTCCCTGATCTTGAACAAACGCTGCTTCTGAACGAATGCCTTGACGAAATCAATCATGCTCCGGTCCTGGAACCTCGCACGTTTGATGATGAACCGTTTTACATCGGCTTTACATCCGGGTCTACCGGAGCTCCGAAAGCATTCATCAGATCACATCGCTCTTGGGTCGAAAGCTTTCGCATCAGCAGCAGGGACTTTCAGCTATCAGCCGGAGACAGCGTCGTGATACCCGGCTCGCTCTTCTTCTCGCATTTTTTATACGGAGCAATGACAACGCTGTATCTCGGCGGAACCGTCTACCTTCTGAAAAAATTTTCACCGTCCCGGCTCGAAAACGCAGTCGCCCGGAATCCCGTGACAACGCTGTTCACGGTGCCGACGATGACTGAAGCCCTGAGAGCTGAGAACAGGCGAATCGATAAACCAGTCAAGGTCATTTCCTCAGGCGCCAATTGGAGCAGGCAGGCTAAAAAAGCGATTCAAAAAGCGTATCCGCATCTTTCTTTATTCGATTTTTATGGAACTTCTGAGATGAGCTTCGTCTCTGTGTCCGCTCCGGAAGACTTTCATGTGAAGCCAGACTCTGTCGGACGGCCTTTTCACAATGTTGACGTTGCCATCCGTTCAAGCTCAGGGGAAGCAGTCCGAATCGGGGAGGTAGGCAAAATTTTCGTGAAAAGCCCGATGCTGTTTTCAGGCTACCTCCAAGAAGCTTCCGCCGCCTCCCCGATTGATGAAAACGGCTGGATGACAGTCGATGACATGGGCTGGATGGATGAAGACGGTTACCTGTACATAACAGGAAGGGAGAACAGCATGATCGTCTACGGCGGCATCAATATTTTCCCCGAAGAGGTTGAAGGTGTTCTCCTGTCACACCCGGAAGTGGAAGAAGCTGCAGTAATCGGCATCCGCGATGATTACTGGGGAGAAAAAGCGGCAGCCGTCATTAAGGGTAAAGCCCCGGTTAAAGAGCTTAAAACATATTGCAAAAGCCGACTCGCTCCGTACAAAGTACCGAGAATGTGGCACTATCTCGAACAGATTCCGCATACTTCCGGAGGAAAAATCGCCCGTCATCTTCTAAAAGAACAGCTGAAGGACGTGATCAGATGAAAGCTGTCATCACGGCCGCCAAAAGAACGCCGCTCGCCAGACAAAACGGCTTATTGAAAAATGCTGAGCCCCATGATCTGGCCGCCTCTCTGATCAAGCACCTCGCAAAACCGCTGAACGGGATATTGGACGAGGTCATCCTCGGAAACGTAGTCGGACCAGGCGGCAATATCGCCCGTTTATCCGCGCTTGCCGCCGGTCTTCCCGTTTCCGTCACAGGAATGACGATAGACCGTCAATGCAGCGCTGGGCTCGAAGCGATCCGGACCGCCTGCTGTTTCGTGCAAGCCGGGGCAGGATCCTGCTATATTGCCGGAGGAACGGAAAGTGCAAGCCTCTCCCCTTTTCCGGGAAGAGCGAGGTTTTCTCCCGATGAATGGGGTGATCCGGATATGGGAATTGCCGCTGAGCTGACGGCGGAGCGGTTCCGCATTACCCGCAAGATGCAGGACGACTATGCCCTGTTAAGCTATAAAAGAAGCGAGTCCGCGTTTGAAAACGGCTATTATGACGACGAGATTCTGCCATTTCAAGGATTGGCTGCCGATGAAAGCATGATTCGCAAACGGCCGCTGGAAAACATCATCGATAGAGCAAAACCCGTCTTTAAAAAAGGAGGAACCGTAACAGCCGCAAACAGCTGCGGAATTCACGACGGGGCAAGCGCGGTTGTCGTGATGAACGAAGAAAAAGCGGAAGCGCTCCGCTTGCAGCCTGTTCTCCGATTTGTTGACAGCGAGGTCGCCGGCGTCGATCCAAACGTTCCGCAAATTTCCCCGGTGCCCGCGATTCAAAAACTCTTAAAGAAACGAAACCTGTCTGTCAAAGACATCGATTTGTTTGAGATCAATGAAGCGTTCGCCGTCAAAATCGCGGCCTGCGCCGGAGAGCTTGGCCTGCCCTATCACAAACTGAATGTCAGGGGAGGCGCTTTGGCGCTTGGACACCCGTACGGTGCTTCAGGAGCCGTGTTGGTAACCCGCCTGTTTTACGAAGCGGTAAGAAGAGACAACTTGAAGTATGCCGTCGCTGCGATCGGCAGCGGCGGCGGAGTCGGTATGGCGCTCCTTTTTGAAAAAATCGTTTGAATTTTTCTCTGTTCAGTCATCATTCGTAGTCATTGTTTTTAAATTTAGTATAATAGCCATATCACCGAAAAACGCGAAAGCCGACATCGAAAGGAGATTTTTCAGAATGACTGCGATTTGTTTGATCCGGCACGGCGAGACGGACTGGAATGCTTTAGGAAAACTGCAGGGAAGAACCGATATTCCTTTAAATGAAACCGGTCAAAAACAAGCAAAAGAAACCGGGGCGTTTTTGAAAGGGTCCGACTGGGACGTCATCATTACAAGCCCTTTAAGAAGAGCGAAAGAAACCGCTGAAATCATCAATCAATACCTGGGACTTGAAATCATCGAAATGGAAGATTTCATCGAAAGGAATTACGGAGACGCAGAAGGGATGCCATTCGAAGAAAGAACGAGGCTCTATCCCGATAAAGAATATCCGAATCAGGAATCAAAAGAAGCGCTTGCCGAACGGCTGATGGCCGGCGTTCAAAAGGTCAGCGAGCGGTATCCGGACAAAAAAGTGCTGATCGTCGCACACGGAGCCGCGATACACACTCTTCTGTCAAAAATCTCAAACGGCGACATCAACCTGGAAAATACGAAGCTCGTCAATGCCTGCCTAAGCAACATCAAATTCCATGAAAATAAATGGCATGTGAAGGATTACAATCTTTCACACCATTTGTCAGATTAAAAAAAGACGGCATCAACCATGCCGTCTTTTTTTATGCTCTCCCCCGCCTCGCTTCGCGACGCAGCAAATAGATAAAATACGGACCGCCGATAATGGCTGCGATCAATCCGGCCGGTATTTCAAGCGGCGGAACAAGGCCTCTTCCGGCGGCATCGGCTATCAAAAGAACGATGCCGCCGACGAGAGCGGAAACGGGAATCAAGATCCTCGTTTCAGCCCCTGCCAGCTTTCTTGCGATATGGGGCGCCATCAGCCCGATAAAACCGATTGTTCCTACGGCGGTCACTGCCGCAGCTGTCAGCAGAACCGCGCCGGCAAGCAGCAGAAACCGCGTTCTTTCAAGCCGGAGGCCGAGGCCGACGGCAATCCCGTCCCCTGATTTGATGATATCGAGCGGTTTTGCCGCAAACCATATCGGAGGAATCACCAGACCGCACCATATGAAAAGAGACAGTACATCATCCCAGCCTCTCCCCCACAGACTTCCGTTCAGCCAAATTAATGCGTTGTTGACATTCGGGCTCCCCGTTGAGATGAATAGCTGAATACCCGAATGGCAGAAAGCATTGACCGCGATCCCGACAAGCGCCAGCCGCACAGGAGAAATCCCGTTTCGATAAGCCAATAAATAGACGAGAGCAGCAGCCAAAACGCTTCCTGAAAAGGCGGCGCCTGTCAGCAGAAGCGGACTTTGCTGTGAAAACAAGACCGTAACGATCACAGCGCCCAATCCCGCTCCTCCTGTAATTCCAAGCGTGTCGGGTGCGGCCAGCGGATTTTTCATCAGCGATTGTGCGACTACACCCGCGATTGAAAGCGCCCCTCCGGCAAGCACAGCGAGAAGGATGCGCGGCATTCGAAATTCCATCACCAAGAAGCGGACTCCCGCATCCCCTTGCCCTGCCAGTGATTTCATTACGTCCCACAGTCCGATGTTTTCATCGCCGATCGCCAAATTGAGTACAATGAGCATCAACAAACAGGCGCATAACGCAGAGAGGACAAGCGCCGATTGCCCGCGCCGTCTTTTCATTTTTCTTTCCGCATTGTTCATCATGCCGCCCCCTTTTTCCGTCTTCTCGCCAAATAGATGAAAAACGGCGTCCCGATCATTGCCGTGACAACTCCGACCGGCGTTTGGTACGGAAAATAGACAAAGCGGGACAGAATATCAGCAAACAGCAAAAGAACGGCTCCAAGCAATGCCGAATACGGAATCACGAACCGATAGTCAGCCCCCATCAGATACCGGATCATATGAGGAACCATCAAACCGATGAAACCAATCGGTCCGGCAGCGGACACCGATGCTCCTGCCAGCGCGACAACAGTGAAAGCGATGAACAATCTGCTGAGCCATACATTTTGTCCCAGCCCATGTGACACATCATCTCCGAGACTCATAACGGAAGCCGCCCTCCCTAAGGCCAAAGCCGCCAACAAACCCGCAATGCTTACCGGAATCAACAAATGAAGCTTATCCCACGAACTCCCCGCTAAAGAACCGGAAAGCCAAAACAACAGCGTTTCCGTCGACTCTTCATGAAAAATAAGCAGCATTTGCGTCATCGAAGCAATGATCGCCTGAATGACGACACCGATCAAGGCAAAGCTGATATCCCTGTCGTGTTCGCTGAAAACTGAGGCAACCGCGTACACGACCAGCGCGGCCGCGGCACCGCCGGCAAAAGCGGCTCCCATCGCTGTCTGGGGAGCGGCAAGCGCAGGAAACATCACCGTCAAACATACGACAGCAAGAGAGGCCCCTGCATTGATTCCGAAGATGCTCGGAGATGCGAGCGCATTTCTTGTCACCGCCTGCATCAGTGCGCCCGCGGCCCCTAGATTCGCGCCGATGAATGCGGCGGCCAAGGCGCGCGGAATTCGGATGGACTGAATAATCGCGTGCAATTTTGAACCGTCGTACATAAACACAGCTGCCCAAATGTCGGGCAGCGCAATCGTTGACGAACCGATTGAAACAGAAAGCGCAAAACCCGCGAGCAAAAGAAAAACAAAAATGAGCGGTGCAAAACGTTTCATATATATCAAAACAGGTCACTCCTTTAGAAAAAAACAAGCGCATGCTTTTGTAAAAAGCATGCGTCAGATTGTTGACAAAATCCCAAAATGGCTCTTAGTTTTGGGATTTTGTCATCCTTTCAGCGTGACCCTCAACCCTTGCAGTCTAGGAAGGCCGAGCATCGGAAGCTGACTTTCACAGGATGTGATGACGACGGCGTTCAGGCAGGACGCCTGGGCGGTTAGCCGCCGATCCTTCCTCTTATTCGTGAGCACCGACGCGCAGACCTGACAACGAATGCGAGGGTTTGTCGACACGCTGACGCATGCTTTTGTAAAAAGCATGCGTCATCCCGTCCAGCAAGCCGGCAGGCTCTTAAGATTTCTTTTGATCCTCAGACAGAAGATGCTGACCGATTTCATCTATCAGCGCATCTGCTCCGTCAATACTGCGGCGGAGCGACCAGGCGAATCTGTCGGCTTCATAAACCTTGCCGTTTTTGACAGCGCTGAGCTTTTTCCAAAGAGGGTCTTTTTCGATCGGTCTTTTCCCGTCTTCATCGACTTTATCTTTTTCTCCCGTCATCAGGACAATGGTGTCGGGGTCTTTCTCAAGCAGCTGCTCAAGCGTCATTTTAATATTGACGGATTCACCGTTTTCGCCATCGCCTTTGCTGCTGTCTCTGACACCGTATGTATAGCCGATTTTCGTCAGAAGCTGAGACGTGAAAAAGTTTTCGTCGCGCACAGTGATTGCTTCATTTGTGTTTCCGAGCAGAAGAATGCTCTGTTTCCGGCTCCCGAATTTCTGTTTCAATTCATTCAGCTTTTGTTTATGTTCAGCCAACTTTTTCTCCATTGCGCTTTCTTTGCCGACGGCTTTCGCAATCGTAAGAGACGCGTCAAGCGTGTCCTGATAATCTGCATTCAAGTTTTTCAGCGCGATTGTCGGCGCAATTTTCGCCAGTTTATCATAGACACCGCTGTGCCTGCTCGAATCGGCAATTATTAAATCGGGCTTTAAAGAAGCAATTTTTTCAAAACTTGGCTGGGCGCGCGAACCGACTGAAGTATACCCTTCGATTTTTTCTCTGACCTTCTCGTTAATAAACTTAGGTTTGCCGTCGTCCGCAATCCCGACAGGCTTAATGCCCGCATCAAGGAGCGCATCAATAAAACCCAATTCAAGAACAACAACTTTTTTCGGATTGTTCTTTACTTTCGTTTCTCCTAAGTCGTGCTTAACTGTCACGGAATCCTGACTGAAGGTTTTTGTACTTTCGCTTCCCCCCGAGCAGGCTGTCAACACTGATATCATCAATAGGAATAAAATAGCAAAATACTTGTGCTTCATATGTATCTCCTTTTCTGGTAGTAGACGAAATTATTATAGCAACACTTCATACCAATGACAACGATAATCATTATCATTATAAAAAAAGAAAGGAGCCTCCTTCTCCTTTCTACACCCGTTCATTCACGGAATCCCCCGCTTTGCTTTCTCTGCTGAGGGAAAGAATGATGACCGTGATGATCACCATTACCGTACCGGCACCTTGAAAGGCATTGAACGGCACACCCAGCCAGACCGCCGACGACAAAACAGCCGCTAGCGGTTCGGCGCAGCTCAGGCAGCTCGTTTCTTTTGCGGAAAGATAAGAAAGGCTGCCGATGTATAGGGCAAACGCCAAAGCTGTGCCGCACAATACAACAAACAGAATGGCTGCCGCCTCCCCTGCCCCAATGTGCGAAAGGTCAAACCGAAACGGCGGAAACAAAAAAGAAATTCCGGCCCCTCCGACGAGCATACCCCATCCCGTAACCGTCAAAGCACCGAACGATTGAATTAATCCTCCTGCAAAAACCGTATAGAAAGCAAGCGCTCCACCGGACAAAATGCCCCAAACGGCGGCCTCGGCCGGAATATACAAACTGTCCGGCCTTCCGCCTGTCAAAAGAAGAAACACGCCGAAAAGCGCCAATAAAGTAAGTACGGCATCTTTCCCCTTAGGCGGAAGTTCTTTTTTAACATATAGGTAAAACAATACGAAAAAAGGCGCCAAGTATTGAAGAATTGCAGCAGCCGCGGCATTACCCTTTTCGATTGAAGCAAAAAACGTATATTGAACAGCAAGCATTCCAAAAATGGAAAATACTAAAACCGAACAAATATCTGTTTTTTTCTTCCATATCTGACACACATGTTGAAAACCGTTTTTCATTGAAACATATAACAAGAGAATGACTCCCGATGCCAGAAGCCTGACAGAGACAAGCGAGCCGGCTTCAACCGCTCCCCTTTCAAATATGTACTGTGCAGCGCTTCCCGATAATCCCCACAATGAAGCCCCTGCAAGCACCATCAATACACCTTTCACATGAGCTGATTTCATATCTTTCACCCGTTTCTGTATGCGATATATTGCATATTTTAATAGATGATCGACAAGGCCGCAACCTCCTTCGGCAAAAAATGATCTCTTAAAATAAATGAATAGTATTTTCATAAAATGAATCAGATGGAGCAATCTCCTGTCATTCGCGGCCCTCGGGACCTCTTTCCCTGCCAGGCTGAAGCGGTCTATTCATACTTTCGAACTGAACATTTTTCTAAAACAGTTATTAATAACCAAAAAATTTTAAATTGGTCCTCCAAAAAAATAGGCCTACCATATAATTCATTTTTTTTCTATAATAAATTAACAGAATAATTGGAATAGATTATATTATCCTTCTATTTAAATTATTCTGAATAAAGAGGAGGAGAGTGAGTAATGATGAGGAAAAAGAGTTTTTGGCTTGGGATGCTGACGGCCTTCATGCTCGTGTTCACGATGGCATTCAGCGATTCCGCTTCTGCTGCTCAACCGGCGAAAAATGTTGAAAAGGATTATATTGTCGGATTTAAGTCAGGAGTGAAAACCGCATCTGTCAAAAAGGACATCATCAAAGAGAGCGGCGGAAAAGTGGACAAGCAGTTTAGAATCATCAACGCGGCAAAAGCGAAGCTAGACAAAGAAGCGCTTAAGGAAGTCAAAAATGATCCGGATGTCGCTTATGTGGAAGAGGATCATGTGGCCCATGCCTTGGCGCAAACCGTTCCTTACGGCATTCCTCTCATTAAAGCGGACAAAGTGCAGGCTCAAGGCTTTAAGGGAGCGAATGTAAAAGTAGCCGTCCTGGATACAGGAATCCAAGCTTCTCATCCGGACTTGAACGTAGTCGGCGGAGCAAGCTTTGTGGCTGGCGAAGCTTATAACACCGACGGCAACGGACACGGCACGCATGTTGCCGGTACAGTAGCTGCGCTTGACAATACAACGGGTGTATTAGGCGTTGCGCCAAGCGTATCCTTGTACGCGGTTAAAGTACTGAATTCAAGCGGAAGCGGATCATACAGCGGCATTGTAAGCGGAATCGAGTGGGCGACAACAAACGGCATGGATGTTATCAATATGAGCCTTGGGGGAGCATCAGGCTCGACAGCGATGAAACAGGCAGTCGACAATGCATATGCAAGAGGGGTTGTCGTTGTAGCTGCAGCAGGGAACAGCGGATCTTCAGGAAACACGAATACAATTGGCTATCCTGCGAAATACGATTCTGTCATCGCTGTTGGTGCGGTAGACTCTAACAGCAACAGAGCTTCATTTTCCAGTGTGGGAGCAGAGCTTGAAGTCATGGCTCCTGGCGCAGGCGTATACAGCACTTACCCAACGAACACTTATGCAACATTGAACGGAACGTCAATGGCTTCTCCTCATGTAGCGGGAGCAGCAGCTTTGATCTTGTCAAAACATCCGAACCTTTCAGCTTCACAAGTCCGCAACCGTCTCTCCAGCACGGCGACTTATTTGGGAAGCTCCTTCTACTATGGGAAAGGTCTGATCAATGTCGAAGCTGCCGCTCAATAACATATTCTAACAAATAGCATATAGAAAAAGCTAGTGTTTTTAGCACTAGCTTTTTCTTCATTCTGATGAAGGTTGTTCAATATTTTGAATCCGTTCCATGATCGTCGGATGGCCGTATTTAAAAATCTTGACGAGAAACGGCGGGTTTGCCTCGCTCAGCCCGGCTTTTGAGAGTTCTTGAAACGTCGAAACCGCTGCATCGCTGTTTTGCGTCAGTTCAATCGCATACTGGTCAGCAGCTTTTTCCTGATGCCTCGAAACTGCGTTCGTAAATGGAGACGACGCGAAAGAGATGACCCCCATCAGCATCAGAAGAAGCGGAAGTGCGGCTAGATCGGATTTTCCTGCAATATGAAGGCTTCTTCCATAGCGGCCGATGATCCGCTTGTACAGCTTGTCGATCACATAAAAGACAGCAAGGGATAAAAGCAGATACCCGCCAAGTCCTATGTAAACATGCTTCATCACATAATGTCCCATTTCGTGCGCCATGATGAATAAAATTTCCGGCTCATCCAGCTTGTTCAGCGTGGTATCCCAGAGCACAATCCTTTTATTGGCGCCGATTCCTGTTACATATGCATTTAACGCATTCGTTTTTTCAGACATGTTCACTTCATAGACGTGATTCGCAGGAATATCCGCCTGATCGGCCAGCTTCAGAATGCTTTGTTCAAGCTCTTTATTTTTCAGCGGATAAAAGTCATTGTATAAAGGATCAATGACAACCGGCTGGAGAAAAAATAAAAACAGCGTAACCGGAACCGTCAGACACCAGGCATAAAACCACCAGCGTTTTTCATGCTTTTTGATCAAATAGTAAAAGACGATCACCGCCGCAGCCGTTATCGGAAAACTGATCCAGAAGTCGATCACCTGGTCTTTGATCCAGCTCGCGGTTGTCTGGGTTGATATGCCGTAGTCAAGCGAATATTGATAGCTGATCCAGTCAAGCGGCAAAGAAACGATCGTGACGATCAGAAACAAAGCAAAAACATATGCCGTGATTTGAATGCTTCTCCTCTTCGAGGTCTGCTCCGCCCAATTTTTCATTTTCCTGGATAAACCGGCAATCAACAATATAAAAAATAAAAACCATTCAAACGGAATCCGGATAAAAAACAGAAAGTCCTTTATTTTCGAGTACTCTTCCGTCAGCATGAGTTCTCTTTCGTTCATAAATGCCGCCGGGTCTGCGCTTGTCCCTTTCAGCGCCTCAGGAACGGAGGGTTCACCGGCCATAAAGAGATACCAATAGAAAAAAAGGCCGTACAGCACATACAGGAGACCGGCTCCCGCGATCCATTTCCGCATGGGAATCACTTCCTCTCACATAGCAGTTACTTCTATTGTAAGCTTTTCATGCGAAAGTTAGAACCAAGCCTTACAATGAGAGCAAGAGGCCGGCGCCTGCGAGCGTCAAAATCGTCCCCATCACGACGACTATGACGCTTGCTCCAAAATAGGAAAATAAAAATGCGATAAGAGCGCCGGCAAGTCCGTAGAGCATACCGCTTTGCACCAAAAAAACTCCCGGAAAAATGAGAGCCCCTAAGACGGCGTACGGCACATTTTTCAGCACGCGCTCCAAAAATCCGGGAAGCTTCAGGCTTTCAAAAGCAATGAGCGGCACCATCCGCGGCACATATGTAACGGCAGCCATGCCGATAATCATCCAGATGATCGGGCTAAACATAGTTTCTCTTCCCCTCTGTTCTAAATTGGTACAGCCATTCAATCAGGACGGCGGATAAAAGCGTAGCGCAGACGATCGACCATCCTGCCGACAATATTCCGTTCATTTGGAAAACCGTATTGAATAACGCAGCCGCCCCCGCCAGCAGCAGGACTTTTCGCTGTTTTTTCAAAGGCGGCACCAACAATCCGATAAACATGGCATAAAGGGCGATGCTCATGCTTTCCTGGAGAACAGCCGGCATGGCGGCCCCTGCAAAATGCCCGGCCGCACTCCAAAAAACCCAGCTTACATATCCGATCGAACCGAGGCCGATCATATACCCGGTCGTCAGCTTTTCCTTTCTTAGAGCAGCGACGGCAAACGATTCATCTGTCACCGCGAAAAATGAGTAAAACGCTTTTTTCCAAGGCGAATCTTTTTCTACCAATTGATTCAAAGTCGCCGAAAATAAAAAATGTCTGATATTCACAATGAACGTCGTCATAACGATTTCGATGATTCCCGTCTGAACGGCGAGCATGCTTAAAGACATATACTGGGACGCTCCTCCGAAAACAAGGGCGCTCATCAAAAACGTTTCAAAAAGCGACAGCCCCGTTGTTTTCGCCAAAAGCCCGAATGTCAAAGCGACCGGAATGTAGCCGACGGCAAGGGAAACCCCTGAACGAAGCCCGTCTAGAAAATTGAGTGAATCGTGCTTTTCCATCTTGACACCTCTTTACGGATAATAAATGAGTGTATAACATGATGCCGTTTGTTCCGTGTTGTTTTCGTACGTATGCACGGTGTTTGCGGTGAAATGCATCGCATCGCCTTCGTTCAGGCTGCAGGTGTAATCACACGCCGTCACCGCGATCGCTCCTCTAGAGACGAGCACATACTCTTCAATCCCTCCGTGGTGAGGCTCTGATTCGTGTACACAGCCAGGCGCAAGTTCAATATAAAAGATTTCAAACTTCTTTTTCTGGTCGAAGGGAAAATGCGGAAATGCCGCGTATTTTTCTTCTCCGGCCAAAACGGGCGTTTTCTCATGCTTTCTGACGACCGTCGGCTCCCCCGCGGGCTTTTCTGCCAAGGAAGTAAATGATACTTGCAGCCCGTTTGCGATCTTCCACAAAGTTGTGATCGTCGGACTTGAAGAGCCTTTTTCAATTTGCGCGAGCATGCCTTTGCTGACGCCAGTCATCGATGACAATTGATCAAGACTGTAATTGCGGACTTTTCGCAGCCTCTTTATGTTTTCTGCGACTTGTTTTTCAATCGAATTCATCTTCTGCCTCCTCTCAATAAATTGAACATTTGTATAATTTATTGAACATTATAGCATAATTTTTTAGGATGAAAAGCCATTAAACGGAGAAAATAAATAGCCTGAGGTGATCATTCTGAAAAAAATAATGGGGATCATACTTTTTTTCGGTATTTTATCTATCACTGTCTTTTATGTATTCCACTTGATGGCGGAGCCTTTCGACTCAAGAAATGCCGAAGAAATCATCTTGAAGCAGGCAGATGACAGCGAAAAAACGGTCAGCATCAAAGATAGGCACAACATAGGCGTTCTGCTTGATACATTTAACAAAGGGAAAAGAATGAAAGAAAAGTCGGCGCATAGCCTGCCTTCTCCGGCGTATCACGGATACATCAGCATGACCGACACACATCGCGTTCACTTCACCGTCTGGCTGAAGAAAGATGAAGCCGTCATCCTGAAAGAAGAGGAGGGCACATATTTTGTTCTCCGACAAAAGGAAAAAGACGCTCTTCTCAGAGAACTGCAGAAAAGGGACGCGGCAGGCGTCCCTTTTAACGTGTCAAGATTGATTTGTCAAAATGTCTTTTAAAGCGCGCCTTAAAATTTTGCCGGTCGAATTTTTCGGTATTTCATCCATGAAGACGATCGCCGCCGGGCGCTTGTATTTGGCAAGATGCTTTTTGCAATGCGACAAGACATCATCCTCTGTCAGCGTTTTATTCTTCGGAACGACATAGCACTGGACGGCTTCTCCCGTATTCGGGTCGGGCACTCCGATCACCACCGCTTCTGCGATTTCCGGATGAAGGTAGAGCACTTCTTCGATCTCCCTCGGATAGACATTATAGCCGCCGACGATAATCATGTCTTTTTTTCTGTCGACGATATAAAAATAACCGTCTTCATCCCGTTTTGCCAAATCACCTGTATACAGCCATCCGTCTTTAATCGTATGGGCCGTTTCTTCCGGCATGTTGTAGTACCCTTTCATAACATTCGGCCCTTTAACGATCAACTCCCCGACTTGACCGGCAGGCAGCTCTTCCCCGATTTCATTGACGACTTTGTTTTTCACATTGAGAATGTTCGTGCCGATCGATCCTGGCTTGCGGCCGGTGCTGAACGGGTTAAAGCATGTAACAGGAGAAGCCTCCGACAAACCGTAGCCTTCTAAAACGAGAACGCCGAATCTTTCTTCAAAGCTTTTCAGGAGAGCGACAGGCATGGCCGCTCCGCCTGAGATGCAAATCCTGATGGATCGAAAACCGGTTTCATCCGCCCCTTCATACTGGTACAGGTAATTGTACATTGTCGGCACGCCTGAGAAGATCGTCGCCTGATGCTTTTTAATCAGCTTGAAAACCTCGGCGGGACTGAATTTCGGCACGATCAAAATCGCTGCGCCGTTCATGAGCGGCGCATTCATGCAGACCGTTAAACAAAAAACGTGGAACATCGGCAGGGCGGCGACGACAAGGTCAGATTCATTCATTGTTAGATAGCGGGCTGTATCATTTGCATTCGAAAATAGATTTTGATGTGTGAGCATCGCCCCTTTTGGTCTTCCCGTAGTTCCTGACGTATAAAGGATGGCGGCCGTATCTTCGGCGTCGATTTCAGGAAACGGCCGGACAGGAGGTTTCATAATGTTTGTAAACGATTTCAATTTCATCTTAACCTCAGTGCTTTCCGGTTCGCGAAGCGGCTCTCCCGTTTCGCAAAGTACGACGCAGCTGACTTTCGGAAGGGATTCATGCACCTTTTCGTAAAGCGGAAGCAGCTGTCCCAGAGCCACGATCACTTTTGCGTCGCCATTTGTCAGCATATAGCCGATCTCAGTCGGCGTATAGGCCGGATTGATCGGTATGACAACGGCTCCGGCCTTCAGCACACCGTAAAACGCAATCACAAAATGCGGGGTATTGCCGAGAAGCAAAGCAACATGATCTCCCTTTTCCACCCCGATTTCGCGCAGACCTTCTGCAAAGCAGTCAATTTTCTGCTGTAATCCCCCGTATGTTTCCGTCTGTTCCCCAAAAATATAAGCGGTTCTGTCAGGCTTTGATTGAGCTGTTTCCCCTAATTTTGAAACTAAATTCATTCTCCCACCCCTTAAAAATGAATGAATGACCATTCATTTTGTGATAATCAAAATCTATTCCCATTATAGTAAATGAACAGAAAACACTCAAGGGCTGTTGGGAAATATCTTCCATTCCTCTCAAGTTAAAAAGGGGCCGCGGAAACCGCAGCCTCTCTTTTAGTAGACAAGATCCAAAAATTCTTCTTTTTGAATATTGCCGAAGTAATGCTTGATGTCGACGCCTTGAAGGGCTTCTTCAATCGCTTTTCTTTCATACTGTACGCCTGTCAGCTTCTCTTCAATATCGCTGACATCGCCGACTCCGAAAAAGTCACCGAATATTTTGCACTCGCGGATCACGCCTTTTTGCACTTCCAGGCGGATGTCGACCGATCCCGCTTGAAATCGTTTTGAATGCTGAAGATTGAATTTCGGAGACTTCCCATAGTTCCAATCCCAGTTTTGATAGCGTTCCTTTGAAATTTGATTGATGATTTTCCAGTCTTTTTCAGTCAGCTTATACTCCGGTATTTCCCCTTCGGTATCAAAAATATAGCGGAGAAGCATGCTTCGGAATTCCACTGTCGTCATCTTCTGATCGAGAAATTCGCTGATATTGGCTACCCGGCTCCTGATCGATTTGATGCCTTTTGATTCGATTTTATCTTTTTTTACTTTTAAAGCCGATACGACATGTTCTATCTCAGAATCGAACAACAGCGTGCCATGGCTGAACATTCTCCCTTTCGTTGAGAACTGGGCGTTTCCCGAAATTTTCCGGCCGTTTGCCATCAAGTCGTTTCGGCCGCTCAGCTCCGCATCGACGCCAAGCCGCTTTAAAGCGGCCACAACGGGCTCCGTAAACTTCTTAAAGTTATGGAAGCTGTTGCCGTCGTCTTTCGTAATAAAGCTGAAGTTCAAGTTCCCGAGGTCGTGGTAGACAGCTCCGCCGCCTGACAGCCTGCGAACGACAATGATCCCGTTTTCATCCACATACTTTGTGTTGATTTCCTCAATCGTATTTTGGTTTTTGCCGATGATGATCGACGGCTGGTTGATATAAAACAGCAGATACGTCTCTTCAGGATCGAGGTGCTTTAAGCAGTACTCCTCAATCGCCAAGTTGATCCTCGGATCTGTAATATTTTGATTATCGATAAACAGCATGTTTGTCAGTTCCTCCTTCTATTCTCCCCACACATAACCGGTGTGCGCCAGATCAACCGCGCCTTTATAAACGGTTTTGGCCTCTTCTGCTAGTTTTTGATGTTCCCCGAAATGCGGGAGGTGTGTCAAGAGCAGATGTCCCGCACCCGCTTCTGCAGCGATGCGTCCCGCTTCGAGGCTGTTCATATGACCGGCGCTTCTCCCATCCTGATCCGCATAAAAATTGCACTCCGAGATCAATAGATCGGCTCCTGCGCTGAACGGGATGAAAGCTTCCTGAAAGCTCGAATCGGCTGTATAAACGACAGAATGAACACCGTCCGTCACCCTCATAGCAAAGCAGTCAACAGGATGAACCGTCTTTAAAAACGTGAACGTAAACGGTCCGATTGCCAAAGACTCTTTCGGATCATAGGCCAATCCAGCGGTATGCGTTTTATATGTAAGCTTTGAAAACTGCTCTTCATCAAAAGGATGTCCATATATCGGAAGGGCATTCGCTCCCTTGCCGAGGAATGAGCCGACCAGTTTGGCAAATTGCAAAGGGCCGACATCCGCAATATGGTCGTGATGATAATGGGATAATATAACGGCATCAAGCTCCTCAACGGGCAGAAACAGCTGAAGCTTCGATAAAACGGCACTGCCGCAGTCGATTAAAACGGAATAATCCCCGGATTGAAAGAGATAGCCTGAAGTCGCTTCATTTGCAGCCGGAAATCCTCCGCAGCAGCCTATGACTGTCATCTTCATATATACACACCTCTTTTTTGTGTCTATCGTCCCCCTATTCAATATACCCATTTTTCTTAAAAATTGCATGTTTTATATTTTGTCATAAAACAGACATTGATTTCCTGGATACTGTTATAATACAATGATGACAACAAACGAATTGGGGGAATCAACATGCTCGCTAAAATCACCGAGTTCTTCAGAAATTTGCCTTCCAAAAAATGTTCAAAATGCGGCCACGATATTGATGAGCAGCACGAATGCTACGGAAACACTTGCTCTAAATGCTTAAATGTAAAAGATATATAGACGTCATTAAAAAATGCCCCGGCGGATCTCCCCGGGGCGTTTTTTTGTCATAAAGTTAGTTATAAAGAGAGAGATTCTTGTCAAAATTCATTATTTTAATAACATTTTACTATTTCACTTAGGGAAATATACACCGATGAACGTCCCGATTTGAATTTAAGCTGGGATGATCATCTCATATTTGAATTTTCAATATATTCAGACGTTATTTTTTTAATGGACGAGCTGTATTTTCTTTCGCTATACTTAATTTACGATCTCAAGTTTAATATTCTAGTATAAATTAAGCATGCGTTGGGAGGGCATCTATGAAAAGACTTAAATTCGGATTAGCCACACAAATTTTCCTCGGGCTGATTTTAGGTGTTGCAGCAGGAGCGATTTGGTTCGGAAACCCTGCGGTCGCAACGTATCTGCAGCCCGTCGGTGATTTGTTCTTAAGATTAATCAAAATGATTGTGATTCCTATTGTCGTTTCGAGCTTGATTGTCGGGGTTGCAGGGGCCGGCAGCGGAAAAAAGGTCGGCAGGCTCGGTTTTCGGACGATTCTGTACTTTGAAATCATTACGACTTTTGCGATCGTGCTCGGACTGCTCCTTGGAAATATCATTCAGCCTGGACACGGCGTAAACTTTTCTGGTGCTGAAAAACAGGATATCAGCCAATATGTAGAAACAGAAAAAGAGGCAAGCACCAAATCTGTCGCAGACACGTTCCTGCACATTGTGCCGACAAACTTTTTCCAATCGCTCGCTGAAGGCGATCTGCTTGCGATCATTTGCTTCACTGTTCTGTTCGCACTCGGAGTGTCAGCCATAGGCGAAAAAGGCAAGCCTGTGCTTTCCTTTTTTGAGGCAACGTCTCAAGCCATGTTCCACGTCGTGAACATCGTCATGAAATTCGCGCCGTTCGGCGTTTTTGCTTTAATTGGTGTAACGGTTTCAAAATTTGGTTTTTCTTCGCTTTTATCATTGGGAAAGCTCGTTTTGCTTGTCTATCTTGCTCTTGCTTTCTTCCTGATTGTCATTTTTGGGATCGTCGGCAAGCTGTGCGGTATCAATATATTTAAATTTTTGGCCTATATGAAAGATGAGCTTCTTCTTGCATACAGTACATCAAGCTCTGAAACTGTGCTTCCGCGCGTCATGGAAAAAATGGAGAAAATCGGCTGTCCGAAAGGCATTGTGTCGTTTGTCATTCCGATCGGCTACACATTTAACCTTGACGGCTCTGTCCTGTATCAGGCAATCGCGGCGCTGTTTCTGGCGCAGGTCTACGGCATCGATCTGTCCATTGGGCAGCAGCTCACGCTCATCCTTGTCCTGATGGTCACTTCTAAAGGAATGGCTGCCGTTCCCGGCACATCATTCGTCGTTCTTCTCGCGACTCTGGGCACGATCGGCGTTCCTGCTGAAGGGCTGGCCTTCATTGCCGGAGTCGACCGGATTATGGATATGGCGAGAACGGTCGTCAACCTGACCGGAAACGCTCTTGCCGCTGTGGTCATGTCAAAATGGGAAGGTGAATATGACGCCGTTAAAGGACAGACCGTCTTAAATCAAAGGGAGCCGGCAGATATGAAAATGTCCGGCTGACAGCCCGCAAAAAAACGTATGTTTCCCGCTTTTGGAGAAACATACGTTTTTTTAAAAATATGCAATTTGCTCAAGAAACCTGTCCAAACAACTTCCTTTCGTTTACATACGATGTACTGTAGTTAAATTAGAAAAGAAAACTGGAGGGAAGTTTAATGTATTTTTACCATGACCATTGCAAGAAAGATTATGACTTTGACTACCACAAGAAAGACCACGACTGCAAGAAATACTACTACTACTATTATTACTACTATTATCCATGCTATAAGAAGTATGATTATGACTATGACTACAAGAAGTTTGACCACTTTGATCACTGCAAAAAGAAAAAACACTATGAATACTGGGAAGTAAACGCCATCCTCTACGGATGGATGACTTCCACTCTTTTTTTACTCCCAAGGGACCGGGATCCTTTGGGAGCTTTTTTATGCCATGTCAGACAGGACATAATGATACAGCAGCTTTGCCGTCTGCTCCAAGGACGACTGATGCGTCCTTTCAAACGCGTGGGATGCGTCAATTCCCGGGCCGATCAGCCCGTGGACGATATCATGGCCCGCTCTGATGGCTGCTGAAGCATCTGAGCCGTAGTACGGGTAAATATCAAGCTTATACTCGATTCCGTATGTTTCACAAAGAGCGGTCAGACGCTTGCGAAGCCCGTAGTGATATGGCCCGCTGGCATCCTTCACACAAATGGATACCGTATATTCGTCGGTTGACTGCCCATCGCCGATCGCTCCCATATCAACAGCCAAATATTCCACCGTTTCAGGCGGGATATTGGAGTTGCCGCCATAACCGATTTCTTCATTGTTGGAAATTAAAAAATGTGTTGTGTAAGGCAGTGTCATCCCTTCTGTGTTGATCGTTCTGATCAGCTCAATAAGGAGGGCGACGCTTGCTTTATCATCAAGATGACGCGATTTGATAAACCCGCTCGGTGTGATCTCAACGCGCGGGTCGAAGGAGATAAAATCACCGACATTGATGCCGAGTGCCCGGGTTTCTTCTTCACTGCGGACCGGTTCGTCAATGCGGACCTCCATATTCTTCTGGTTCCGCTCGGCTTTTCCGGCGTCTTTGTAAACATGCACTGATGTCTGATGCATTAAGATCGTGCCGGTGTAAGTTTTCCCTGATGCTGTTTCAATTTTGCAATACTCGCCTTCAATCGAGTTGTAATTGAACCCCCCGATTAAGTCAATTTTCAGCCTTCCGTTCGGCTTAATCTCTTTCACCATCGCTCCGAGGGTATCGACATGAGCGGTGAGCATCCGGTGCCGGGCTTTGTCGCGGCCCGGTATCGTCGCGATCAGGCCGCCCTTACGGTTAAACTTTGTTTCGACTCCTTCTTCCTGTAATAGGCGATTGATATAGTCTATGATGTCATACGTATTTCCGGTAGGGCTCGGGATGGAGACGAGCTCCTTGATGAGCTCCAGCGTTTTCTGTCCTGACATTGTTCATTCCTCCCAACTTGTGATGTTTATAGTATACATCAGATCAATATTTTAGTACCAGATACTAATACTAGGTGTTATAATAAAAAAAAGGAGAGTGAACTTCATGAAAACTTTATCAAAAGCGCGAATTTCCGCCATCGGCACCTATGTTCCCGAAAAGCGCATGACAAACAAAGACTTTGAAAAAATCGTCGATACTTCTGATGAATGGATCGTTCAGCGGACAGGAATGAAAGAAAGGCGAATCGCAGGAAGTCACGAATTCACATCAGATCTTTGCATAAAGGCCGTTGAAAATCTACAAAGCAGATACAACGGCACGCTGGACGATATTGACATGATCATCGTCTCTACCACAACGGCGGACTATGCTTTTCCAAGCACGGCATGCCAGGTTCAGGAGCACTTCGGATGGAAAGAAGTCGGCGCGGTGGATGTAAATGCGACTTGCGCGGGATTAACATACGGATTGCATATCGCCAACGGCCTGATCACTTCCGGACTGCATAAAAAAATTCTTGTGATCAGCGGTGAAACCTTATCCAAAACAACCGACTACACAGACCGCGCGTCTTGCATCTTGTTCGGCGACGGCGCGGGCGCCCTGCTTGTCGAACGGGACGACAATTCCCCAAGCTTTATTACTTTTACCCAGGATACGAAAGGTGACGGAGCCCGCCATTTATACAGAACCGGCTTGCGCAGCGACCTTAAAGGGGAGCCGCTCTCAGGTGAAGGAAAAATGGTTCAAAACGGCCGCGAAGTGTATAAATGGGCGGTCAGATCCATTCCCGAAGGCGTCAAAAAGCTGCTTATCCAAGCTGAAATGGAGCTGAAAGATATCGATTGGTTCGTCCCGCACAGCGCGAATTTGCGAATGGTCGAATCAATTTGCGAAAAAACCGGAATTTCACTCGAAAAAGCGCTGACGAGCGTCGAATGGTTTGGCAACACCTCATCCGTATCAATCGTTCTCGCCCTTGATGAAGCCGTCAAAAACGGAAAGTTGAAAGAGGGCGATAACTTGATTCTGTTCGGTTTCGGCGGGGGTCTTACATATACGGGACTGATTGTAAAATGGGGCGCGCCAGCTTCCTGATTTCAAAAAAAACATCTTTTCTTGCCCTTGCCGGGCTTGAAAAGATGTTTTTCTTTTATGCGTGCTGCTCTTCAACTTTTCCTTTTCTCAGCAGCACTTTAAAATAAATCAGCGTCAAGGCCATCATGACGATCGCAACACCGCCGAGCACGGCAGCCTGCTCCCACATATACGCGTAGTCTCCGCTTGAAATCACCGCTCTGTATCCCGCAATGCTGTAGGTCATCGGCAGTGCGGAATGGATGACTTGGAAGAACTTAGGAACAAGTGCAAGAGGGAATGTTCCTCCGCTTCCTCCAAGCTGAAGCACGAGCAGAATGACGGCAATGAAACGTCCCGGATTTCCCATGGTCGCAGCCAAAAATTGAATGATCGCAAGACATGTAATGCTCATGATCATACTGAACACATAAAATCTCCAGACGCTTTGCACTTCAAGCCCGATGCCAGAGAGAATGATCGTGCAGGCGATCGCCGCTTGAAGAATCCCCACTGCAAAAAGTACGCTGAATTTGCTCATAAACCAGCCGAAAGCTGATTCAGGCCGGACGGCCGGCTCTTTCACATCAAAGACGACGGTGATCATTAATGCACCGACAAATAAGCCGAGCGACAAAATATACGGGGTTAATCCTGTTCCGTAGTTGGAAACCGGATCGATTTTATCGCCTTTCACATCGACGGGATCTGAGAACATATTGTAGTTTTCGTCTCCCGCTTGAATATCGCCGGTCTGATCGGCAGCGTCAGACAGCTTGTCAAACAGCTCCCCGCTTCCGTCAGACAGCTTGCCAAGACCTTCATCAAGAGATTTAGCCCCTTCTGCAAGCTTGGAAGAACCGTCTTTCAGTTTATCAGCCGCGCTTTGCAGATCGCCGAACTTCCCGACTAACGTCTGGCTGCCTTCGGCGATTTTGGATGATCCGCTTTTCGCCACCGCGAATTTTTCGTTGTAAGCACCCAAACCGTTTGTCAGCGCATCGAGCCCTTGCTGAATCTTTTGCGATCCTTTATAAAGCTTGTTCACATCCGAAGGAACTCGCTTCAATTCCTCAAGCTTCTGTTTCAGCCCGGATAAATCGGGAAGTTCGCTTACATCGGGAATTTGCGCTTTCAACTTGTCAAACTCAGGCAGCTTCACCGTTCCCATTTTTTCATCGACTTGTTTCATAAGCGCGGCTTTCTGTTCTTGTGTCAGCATGTTGCTGGATTCAATAATTTGTTTGACTTCACTATGCTGGTTTTTCAATGCCGCTTCAAGCTCATCAATATTTTTTGAAATCTGACTGATTTCTTTTTTCGCCTTTTCGGCGTTTGAAAGTGCCGTTTCAAGCTGCTGAATCTTTTCATTTGAAATCGCTTCTTCGAGTTTGCTTATCATCTGCGCTTTTTCATTCATCTGCTCCAATCCCGCCACAATCTGAGGCATGCCTTGTTGGAGCTGTTGAGCACCGCTGTGCAGCTGGCCGCTTTTTTCCAAAAATTGCGCAAGCCCTGAATCAAGCTCATGAATTTTGTCGTTCAGCGTATTGAATGCTGTGCCGAACTTCTCCATTCCGTCTTTGTTGAACTGAATTTGGCTTTTTGCGAGCTTTTCAAGGTTCTTTTTCAGCGTTTCGCTTCCTTCTTTCGCATCTTTCAGTCCTTTATCCAGTTTTCCGGCTCCTTCGCTGGCTTCACCGAGACCTTTTGCGATTTTGCCGAAATTGTCAAAGATGACTTCAGCATATTGCTGCGTGATTTCAGAACCGACTGAATGCTGAAGCTGTTCAATCGCTTTATCGCTGATCTGGGCGCCGACATAGTTTCGACCGGCGTTTGTATGATAAATCAGATTCAGCTTTTTCGGATGTTTATCCATCACCGTGCTGGCATCTTTCGAAAAGTATTCAGGAATTTCTACAACCATGTAGTATTCCTCATTTTGCAAGCCTCTCAGCGCTTTTTCCTTCGTCGTAAAATGCCAGTCGAATTTATCGTTTTTTTTCAGTTCTTTGACAAGGTCGTCGCCGATGTGAAGGTCTTTTCCTTCATATGTCGTTCCCTTGTCGGAATTCACAACCGCTACGGGGAGCTGATCGACGTTTCCGTATGGGTCCCAGTACGCCGCCAAAAATATGCTGCTGTAAATCAGCGGTATAAAGAGAACCCCGATCACGGATATCAGTAGTTTTTTATTGGTTATCAGTTCTCTCCACTGGTTTTTGAAAACATTCATGTTGATACGCCTCCTAGTTAGTAGCCGCTCTCTATGCGGATAAGCACCCCTTTAAACAAAGAAAGGACAATCTAACGAGATAATCCTTTTAAAATATACATTTTCAGCATCTCTGCCAACTCTTCATCTTTCAGCGGTTCATGGTTTTTTTCCCAGTCAAAGATGAGCGCGATGTAAAGCTTGAAGATGACAAACGCGTTCAGCTCGGGGTCACACGGTCTAATATCGTCATTTTTAATCGCTTCTTTAATCTTTCTCTTAATATAGCTGATGACCATGCGTTCCAGCTTTTCAATCACTTCGCGGGCCGCCGGTGTGCCGAGCTCCGCACCTTCCTGAAAGATCTTAATGGTCAGCTGGTGCTTCTTTCTGTACTCCAATATCGCCATCATCGCGCGATGGGCATTTTCGTGAAAAGGCAGATCAGGATCAATCGCTTGATCAGCCGTTTGCTTCATCTCAATCAGAAGCGAAGAAAAAATGTCGTCGAACAGTTCCTCTTTATTCTTGAAAAAAGTATAAATCGTACCTTTGCCGACATTGGCAAGCTTCGCCACCAGATCCATCGTCGTCGCTTTGTAGCCGAATTGTGTAAACGATTTTGTCGCCGCTTCTAAAATCAGTGCTTTTCGATCTTTGCTCACGGTTTCTCACCCCGAAATTGACTATTTGAACATTTTGGTCAGTAAGTACAAAAAGTAATGTAACACACCTGAATATAAAATGCAATAATTTAAATGTTATCTTTTCCATAAACAAACTTTAAAATGATGAAAGCTGTAAAAAGAGTGAAATAAAAAAAGCCGCCGAATGGATTCGGACAGCTTTATTTGCTCTTCTTTATTCGAAAAGGTGTGAGAGTACATCGGCTACGGCCTGCTTGCCTTGGTCGATGCAATCCGGAATGCCGACCCCTTCAAAAGAGGCCCCCGTCATGAAAACGCCCGGATATGACGCCTGTAACCCTTCCCTGATCTCTTTCATTCTTTTCTTATGGCCGACATGGTATTGCGGCATCGCTTCATGCCATCTTGTGATGCAGGTCATTTCCGGCTCGCCGTCGATCTTCATAATCCGCCTTAAATCGTCGAGGACGATTTTCACCATTTCGTTATCTGACTGTTCGACAACGGACTCATCGCCGGCTTTCCCCACATAAGCTCTTAACAGAACTTTTCCTTCAGGCGTTGTGCTCGGCCATTTTTTGTTTGTCCAAGTACACGCCGTAATCGAAAAGTCGCTGTTCCTTGAAATGACAAAGCCTGTTCCTTGATGCTCCATTTGGACGGCTTCTTCCGGAAATCCGAGCGCCACATTGGCGACAGATGTTGACACCATATCTTCTAAACCCTTCAGCCAATCCGCTTTTGGAAACATCGCGGCAGCTGCTTTATGGGGAGCGGTGACCACGGCCGAATCAGCGTGAAGCACCTTGCCGTTGTCAAGTTTCATGCTGTAGCCCGAGCCCGCGCGCTCAATGCTGACGACCTTTGTGCCTTTATAAACCTTTGTGATATCGAGCTGCTTTTCCAGTTCTTCAACAATCGTCTGCAGGCCGGTTTTCACCGTCTGGAACTGGCCTTTCTTTTTGTTCGCAGGCTTTTTGGCGCTCTGGGCGCCGCGCGATTTTTTCATCCCGATGATCAAGCTTCTGTACTTCTGTTCTGTCTGGTAGAATTGCGGGAAAGTTGACATCAGACTGAGGCGGTCAATGTCCCCGGCATAAATGCCTGACAAAAGCGGTTCGATCAGGTTCTCCACCACTTCACCGCCGACACGCCTTCTGAAAAATTCTCCGAGCGACTGGTCTTCCTGCGGCTTGCTCGCTGGAAGCAGCAAATCCATTCCGGCTCTCAACTTCCCCGGCAAGGAAAACAAGCCGGTTGTCAGAAAAGGTCCGATTTTTGTCGGCACCCCCATCACAGCTCCTTCCGGAATCGGATAGAGCGTTTCGCTGACAAGAACATAAGACTGGCCTGTCGCGTTGTTCACGAGCAAGTGCTCCAGCCCGAGATCCTTCACGAGCTGAGGTGCGCTTTGCTTCCGTTCCAAAAATGAATCCGGCCCCCGTTCAATCACATAGCCGTCTTTGTGTACCGTCTGTATCTTTCCGCCCAGTCTCGGACTTGCTTCAACAAGCGTGACTTCGGCCGGGAGATCGTTCTTTTTGATTTCCTTCTCCAAGTAGAAGGCGGCGGCCAATCCGGTAATACCGCCGCCGATGATGACAATCTGCCTGCGTTCTCCACTCATTTACAATCGCCTTCTTTACTGTTCTTTCTCCAATTGTTTTAATACAACATCTGCTAAAGCATCGATAAACTCATGTTTTGCGTTAGGCATTTCAGGTCTGTAATAGCTTGCTCCGATATCGTCTGTGACGACTTTGCATTCATATTCGTTGTCATAAAGAACTTCCAAATGGTCAGCTACGAAGCCGACGGGAGCATAAACAAAAGCGCTGTACCCTTTTTGCTCTGACAAGTCACGGGTCAAATCCTGAACATCCGGCCCAAGCCACGGATCAGGGGTGTTTCCTTCGCTTTGCCAGCCGACGGCGTAATCTTTTACACCCGCTGCTTCGGCAATCAGCTTCGCTGATTCTTTAAGCTGTTCAGGGTATGGATCACCCATTTCGACGATCTTTTCGGGAAGGCTGTGCGCCGATACAATCAAGACGGCGTTTTCCCTTTCTTCCGAAGGCATTTCGTCATAGATTTTTCTCACTTGATCCGCCCAATATGCGATGAATTTCGGCTCATCATACCAGCTGTTGATCGATGTGATCGACAATCCGCCGAGCTTTTCAGCCTCGTCTTTCGCCCGCTTGTTGTACGACTGTACGCTGAAGGTGGAGAAATGGGGCGCAAGCACGATGCTGACGGCTTCTGTAATCCCGTCTTTATGCATCTCCTGAACGGCATCCTCGATGAAAGGTTCGATGTGTTTGAGACCGATATATGACTTGAATACCACATCATCCTGAAGCTCGTTTAAGCGTTTTTCCAGCTGCTTCGTCTGCTCTTCCGTGATCTTTGCAAGCGGAGAAATTCCGCCGATCGCCTTATAGCGGTCTTTTAAGTCCTGAAGCATGTCAGGCTCAGGCTTCCTGCCTCTTCTGATGTGTGTATAATAACGTTCAATGTCTTCCTCTTTGTACGGCGTCCCATACGCCATCACAAGAAGCCCCATTTTCTTTTTACCCAACGTGAACACCTCTTTAAAGATCATGATCTATACGTATTTTGACAGTTTATATTGAAAAGACCAACTGAAATGCTCATGTCATCAGGCTCGATTTTTTTGAGGCGGAATACTCATGAACAAATGCCGTCAATTTTTTCAGTGTGTCAGGACTCACTTCGGGAAAAATCCCGTGACCGAGGTTGAAAATAAACCGGTCCGTCTGCATGCCCTGATCGAGAATGGCTTTCGTCCTCTCTTCAATGACTTCCCACGGGGCGAGGAGGATCGAAGGATCCAAATTCCCCTGAAGCGTTTTTGTCAGCCCTTTATCCCTGGCTTCCTGCACGCTCATCCGCCAGTCCAACCCGACGACGTCAAGGTCAAGATCGTGCCATTCAGTCGCGAGGTGGCTTGCGCCGACCCCGAACATTATCAGCGGCACGCCTTCTTTTTTCAGCTCTTTGAAAAGAATGTCCATCGTCGGCTTGATATAGCGGCAGTAATCACCGACATTCAACGCGCCGACCCAGGAATCGAACACTTGAATGGCTTTGGCGCCGGCGCGGATTTGGGCTTTGACGTATACAGCCGCCATCTTCCCGAGCTTTTTCATCAAGAGGTCCCATGCAGCAGGCTGGCTGTACATAAACGCTTTTGTTTTATTGTAGTTTTTGGACGGGCCGCCTTCGATCATATAGCTGGCCAGTGTAAACGGCGCCCCAGTAAAACCGATCAGCGGAACGTTCAGCTGTTCTTCTGTCAAGAGCCTGATCGTCTCCAGCACATATGGTATATGCTCCTCCGGCTCGAGTTCGCCGAGTTTTTCAACATCTGTGAGAGATGTGATCGGCTGATCGATGACAGGACCGATGCCGTTTTTAATTTCGACGTCAACGCCAATACCTGGAAGCGGTGTCATTATGTCTTTATAAAGTATTGCCGCATCGACACCGTACTGTTCGACGGGGAGCCTTGTCACGTAAGCGCACAGTTCGGGCTGATGCGTAATTTCGAACAGTCCGTATTTTTCCTTGAGCGCTCTGTACTCAGGCTGTGATCTTCCAGCCTGCCTCATGTACCATACCGGTACATGGGCGGCTTTTTCTCCTCGGCACGCTTTTAAGAATGTGTCATTAAAAGCCTTGTCGTTTTTCATCATGATATCCACCTTTCAAGCTGCAACCATACGTTCGCAAAATTACTCCTTCCAATATACCGTTTTTTTATTGAACGGTATACTCATGAGACTTATTGTTCAAGAAATTGATGAATTTCGGGTACCTAATGACCCGAAGGAAACACTTTCGGTTCGATATAATCAGTCCCTTTCCCCTCTGTTTTCGTCTGCGGATTGTACGGAACAATTTTATAGGAAGCATTGGAAAAGATGTTTGCATAAGGGATTGAATAGCTTCCTTTCCCCTTAACCGTATCAATGAGCGTTTCTTTTCCGTTTTTCCTTTCATATATTCGGTATTCAACCCTTTTATCCTCTTGTTCATGCCATTTTAATGACACCGTAATCAGCCCCATCGGCGTAAAGGAATAGTCTGCTTTAACACTTTCCAAATCTTCGAGGCGGATCGGCCTGTCCAGATCTTTTACACCTTCAGGCGCCTTAAATCGTTCAGGCTTATGGTTGGAGCGTTTTAAAATGTCTTTAAACAGCCTTGTCGGATAAGCGCTGCCGCCTTTTAAATAATGGGATTCATCCGTTTTATCGTAGCCCATCCAGACAGCTCCCGTCACTTCGGGCGTATACCCCGCAAACCAGGCATCTTTTGTTCCGCCCTCTTTTCCGGTATACGTGGTCGAGCCCGTTTTTCCTGCAATCTCTCCGGAAAAATCACCGGCTTTTCCCGTTCCGCTTTTCACGACCTCCTCTAGCATTCGCGTCATGTTCCAAGCGGTTTGTTTGCTGAATACCTTTTCTGATTTTTCCTCGCGGCGGAATATGACATCCCCGTTTTCGTCCGTGATTTTTTTAATAAAGAACGGCTCGGTGTATTGTCCTGAATTTGCAAAGGTCCGGTATGCCCCGGCAATCTCAAGCGGCGACACTCCTTTCTCTAAGCCGCCCAGCCCCAATGCCAGGCCCTCATCCGGCACGTTCATGCCCAAGCGGCTGAGATAAGGCTTCACCGTTTCGATTCCGATCTCATTTAGCGTCCATACGGCAGGCGCGTTTTTGCTGTAGGTCAGCGCATCCACCATAGAGACCTTGCCCTCGTACTGGCCGTCATAATTTTTCGGCGAGTAGCCGCCGTACGAAAGCTGTTTATCTTCAAGCATGGAGTACGGCTTAAACCGCTTTTCTTCAAGAGCGGGGCCGTAAACGGCAAGCGGTTTAAAAGTCGAACCCGGCTGACGCGGGGCTGTTGCCCTGTTGTAGCCTTTCGGAGCGTATTCCCGACCTCCGAGAGCGGCCACTACGCCGCCTGTCCGGTTATCGATAAAAACGGCGCTCCCTTCAGCTTTATTGTCTGTTCCGGGAAAATAGCCGTCCTGCTTCATCAGCGTGTAAGCCGCTTTTTGTATCGAAACGTCGAGCGGAACACTGATTGTGTATCCGCCTTGAAGAAGCTGTTCACTCGAAATCGAATATTTGTCTTCCGCTTCTTTCATGACCAGATCAATATAGCTGTCAAGCCACGGATTTTTTGATTTTTCTTTCACGTGGAGGCCCAATGTGCTGCCTTGGGCTCTGACGGTTTCCTTTGAGCTGATATATCCCTGCTCGTTCATCATGCCGAGAATGACATTGCGTCGCTCACGACTTTTTTCCGGATTGAGAATGGGCGAATACGTGGACGGCGCTTTAGGAATGGAAGCCAACACCGCTCCCTCACTGACCGTCAAGTCTTTCACATCTTTGCTAAAAAAGTAGTTTGCAGCCGCCTGGATTCCATAGACGCCGTGCCCGAAATAAAGCTGGTTCAAATACATTTCCAAAAGCTTGTCTTTGCTGTAGTCCCGCTCCAAGTTGATCGCGATTATGACTTCTTTCGTTTTTCTTAAAAACGTTTTGTCGTGTGTCAAAAAAGTGTTTTTTGCGAGCTGCTGGGTGATCGTACTTCCACCTTCCACTTTTCCTCCCGCTAATATATCTTTATAGACCGCACGGCTCACGGATTTAAAATCGATGCCGTGGTGCTCATAAAAGCGCTTGTCTTCAACCGCGATAAAGGCATTTTTTACGCCGTCCGGCACCTCGGCAATTGAAATAGGTCTTCTGTTTTCAGTATAGAGGCTTGTGACTTCTTCTCCATTTTGGTCGACGATTTTAGAAGAAGCATGGAAAATCAGTTTCTTTTCATCAATCACATAATCCCCCAGAAACAAAATCGTAATATATCCGATTAACGATAAAAGGAATATCGCCGCTGTAATGATGATTGGAATGAAAAATCTCTTTCTCATATGGGTCACCTCATTCCTTTCTATAGCTAGTATGGGAATTTTTTCTTCAAATTATGTTGCAGCATTTATAGCGGGTAATAGATAGAATTTTAAATCGTCCTTTTGTTATACTATCAAAAAGGGGTGATAAAATTGAATTTTTACATTACATACGGAACTGTCGAGTTTTTAAAAAAGCTCGCCAAACAGCACGGTCTTGAAAACATGTTATTTATGAAAAGCCACGATTCCGCCATTCTCTTTCACGAAACCGACGGAGAAAGCGTCTTTCATTCTCCTCACCGCTACGAAATCATCGATCAGTCGGGAACTTTGGAACATTCCGGATTCGCCGTCCTCAACAACATCCCTGTCACACCGGAAGGAAGACCGCTTTTCGAAACCCGTTTTAAAAACAGAGCCGGAAAAATCGAAAATCAGCCTGGCTTTAAAGCCCTCAGGGTGCTGAGGCCGAAAGACAGCGATACGTATATCGTACTGACGCTGTGGGACACAGAACAGTCGTTTCAGGACTGGAAAAGCTCCAAATCGTTCGGCGAAGCCCATCAAAAGAAGGAATCTTCAGCTGGAATCAACCAAGGCGGAACGATTTTTTCCCGCCCATCCTATATTTCTTCGTATCATTCTGTCGAATAACTGCCTTTTAAGGCAGTTTTTTATTTCCGAGGAAATGAGCCCTTCCTTCACACTCTGACAGCCCAGGAATAAGCTGTATGAGGTTATGTTAACGGGGGGATCGGGAAATGGAAATTGAATTAACGTCCGTTCACTTTATATATTTGGGCTTTATCGCTGCAATTCTCGCATTTATGCTTCTTCGTCTTGATACCACCTTTATATCGCTTGCCGGGGTTTTTTTCATTTCATTAGCGGCGACCCATTCTGCCATTGCCTCTGTGATGGGCCTGTTCAACAGCTTAATCTACGCCGCCGGAGAACTTCTCCCGACCATTTTCATCATCTGCTTTACCGTTTCGATGAGCGAACTGCTGGCAAAGACCGGCGTTAATGAAGCAATGGTCACTCCGATCGCCAAATGGATGAAAGGTCCTGCCTTGGCCTACTGGATCACCGGAGCTTTAATGTTTATCATTTCTTCATTTTTTTGGCCCTCCCCGGCTGTCGCATTGATCGGCGCCGTCCTCCTGCCTGCCGCGCTGAAAGCCGGCCTCTCCCCGATAGCGGTAGCGTGCGCCATGAATTTGTTCGGCCACGGTTTCGCTCTATCAGGCGATTATATCATCCAGGCGGCGCCTAAATTGACCGGAGATGCAGCCGGACTGTCCGTTGCAGAAGTGATGTCTGCAAGCGTTCCGCTCGTCCTGATCATGGGCTTTTCGACAACGGCGGCAGCCTTTTTTATGCTCAGGAAAGAGAAAGACAATCAAGCAGCCGCAAACAGTGAGCGGCGGCAAAGCGAGCCTGAATGGCTTCTTCCCCCAGCCCCAAGAAAATGGCTCGCACTGATGATTCCGGTCATTTTTTTAGGGGATATCGCCGCGATGCTGATCTTGGAATTGCAAGGAGACGAAGCGACGGCGCTTGTCGGAGGAACAGCTGTCTTCGTCATGATTCTCATTCATTTTATCGTCCACAAACACCGTCGTCTTGAGAAAATCACCGGTTATTTCATTCGCGGATTTCAGTTCGGCTTTAAAGTGTTTGCCCCCGTCATTCCGATCGCCGCCTTTTTTTACTTGGGCGACGCGGGTTTCGAAAAAGTACTGACAGCCGAGATACCCGGTTTTTCTAATAGGATCGTGCAGGACCTCGGTTCAGCTTTTGCCCACAGCGTCCCGCTCTCTCCAGAACTCGCCGCAGTGGCGCTCACTGTCACGGGAGCGGTGACCGGTCTTGACGGCTCCGGTTTTTCAGGAATATCTCTAGCCGGATCAGCTGCTTCGATGTTTGCTGCGGCTGTTGACGGCAACCCGGCCGTTCTGACCGCACTCGGCCAAATCTCAGCCATTTGGGTCGGCGGCGGTACGCTTGTGCCATGGGCGCTCATTCCGGTAGCAGCGATTTGTAAAGTGGACCCGTTCGATCTTGCCAGAAAAAACTTTATTCCTGTAGCAGCCGGATTAACTGTCACAACGATTGCCGCCATTTTTCTTCTATAAAACGTGACAGCAAGGTTGAACAGCGGCTTCAGTTGTCATAAAATTATAAAAACTTGTCATTCCTAAAAGGAGGAATTTTTTTGAGCGCATCCGCATTCATCCGACAAATTAATGAGCAGCTTGATGCACACTACGATGAAATGGTCAAATTGAGGCGTCATTTTCATCAGCACCCGGAGCTTTCTTTTCAAGAAAAGAAAACAGCCGCATTTATCGCTTCTTACTATGAAGCGCTCGGTATTCCTATCCGCACCAATGTCGGCGGGGGCGGAGTTCTCGCGCACATCGAAGGCGGATCGCCCGGCCCCGTCATTGCGCTTCGAGCCGATTTTGACGCGCTGCCCATTCATGATGAAAAAGATGTGCCTTACCGGTCGACGGTGCCGGGAGTGATGCATGCCTGCGGACACGACGGGCACACGGCCACCCTGCTCGTCCTCGCGAAAATTTTGAACGAACATGCCGACCGTTTAAAAGGAAAGATCGTCCTCATCCATCAGCACGCCGAGGAATATTCCCCGGGTGGAGCCAGGCCGATGATTGAAGACGGCTGTCTTGACGGTGTTGACGTGATTTTCGGAACCCATTTGTGGGCTACAGAGCCGACGGGAACCGTTCAATATCGAACAGGACCGATCATGGCCGCTGCGGACCGTTTTACGATTACGATTAAAGGCAAAGGCGGGCATGGCGCACAGCCTCATAAAACAAAAGACGCCGTGTTGATCGGATCGCAGATCGTCGCTTCACTCCAGCAGATTGTCAGCCGCAGGCTCGATCCGACTCAGCCGGCAGTCGTTTCGATAGGTTCATTTGTTGCCGAAAACTCCTTTAATGTCATCGCTGATAAAGCCGTTTTAATCGGGACGGCGCGTTCCTTCAATGATGAAATCCGCACCTTGATTGAAAACGAAATTGAACAGATTGCAAAAGGTATATGCGGCATGCATGGCGCTGACTGTGACTATTCCTTCGAAAGGGGCTATCCGCCTGTCTGCAATCATCCGGAAGAAACGGCTTTTCTCGCAAAAATCGCTAAACAGACAGAAGGCGTCGAAAACGTTGAGGAAAGCGGCATGCAAATGGGCGGGGAAGATTTCGCTTACTACCTAGAGCGCGTCAAAGGGACATTTTTCTTTACAGGCGCCCGTCCTGAAAATCCGGACGCGGTGTTTCCCCACCACCATCCGAAATTCGATCTTGATGAAAAAGCGCTGCTGATCGCAGCCAAGGTGCTGGCAAATGCCGCTGTCTCCTATCAGGAGAAAGAGCAGTCGCTCCGCGAAACGCCTGCAATGTAACAACCGAAAAAGCAAAAAACAGCCGGATCATCAATATCCGGCTGTCTCATGTATCAACCTCATATGGAAAACGTGTCTCGCTGTTTCCCCAAGATGCCCAAGCAGCTTATAGTTAGCCGTTCCGCCTATGACCGCGCCGAAGCCCGGCACAAGCTGAAACAGCTTTACAAGATCGAGATAGTCCCGGTATTCCTGCTGAAATGCCAGCCAATCGATTTCGCGCTTTTCGGTTTCCCAATGTTCAATCATACGGAAAATTTCTTTTCGGTGAGCTTCCCCTGAGAAGGCGAGCTGAAAAATATACAGAAGAAACATCCGCTCTTCTTTTTCCTTGATATCGTATCCGTAAATCGACGCCAATTCAAACAGGCATTTCATTTTGATGCCGAGCAAAAGCGGAAAGTCCGCCAGTCCGAGAAAAATCCCGCCTGCGCCTGTTCCGATCCCTTCAACGGCAGCCGCCTTTTGATACTGGGCGATCGTCTTCTGAGCCAGCTCATCTTTTTCCCTTAGCGAAAGCGTGCCTGTTTTCTTGTCAAAAGTCGTCAAATTCGAGCCGAGCAAAGTGGCCTCGACCATCTTTTTAATGCTTTCTGTTATCGCTTTATGAACTTTGGCGGGAATGCGGGCGTTGATTTTCGACTGCACGCCTTTCGACATCCGCTCAGCCATCGACGGCTTTCTGAGAAACTTCATTTTCCAGCGGATCGCTTCCTCCAAATAAAGCTGGTTTTCATTCATGCGCCTCTCACCTCTTCTTTCATCATACTTGCTTAAAAAGAAAAGGATTCATGATCTCTTGGCATTTTTCTTCAATCTGCTGTTGAAATAAGGCTTCAAAATTACAAATATAAGCAATGCGGAGCCGGCCAGTCCGGCAAGCATCCCGGTCCACTGCATCATGGCTCCGGCAACGGCAGACAAAACAAGCGCCTGGACGCTCAGAACAATGTGAAGCAGACCGAAAAAGCTCTTCCGCTTTTCTGCAGCTTTGACGGGATAAAGCTCCTGCAAGGACAAATGTGAAAAATGATCAAACAGCGGTGTCAGCTGAATTCCTGTAATGAATACGGTAAAGACGATGAGCGCCGCAGAAACCCACTCATATGTCGAAAAATAAGCGATGATGATACCAAAAATTGCGGTCAGCCTGACGACGATACCGAAATAGTCGTTTGATCTGATAAAGGCCCTTCCGTACATATATGTAAATGTCCGGCGCTGTTCATACGGAATAAACCGGAGCATCCAATCGAGATATGCTCTTCTTTTCGCCTGCTTTCTAAGATGGGGAACGTCTGTGAATAGGTTCGCAATTCTGTAGAACCGCTGCTTTCTTCTGATTTCGTCTTCAATATGCAGCTCCCATTTAAACGATTTTTTCTTATCGATCATTTTAAAATACACATACAGAGCGGCCATGATCAGGTAGACAGCTGCTGCAAATCCGTATGAAGACGCTAAAGCGAAATAGATCGCGATCGTGTTGAGAAGCAGTCTGACAATCCAGTCGGTGACCCTCATGTTTTTTTCGCCGAAAAACGTCATCCGCCATTGCATCGCTGTGTTCCATCCTTTTAAGACGAGCAGCTGAATCAGCAAGATGAAGTACGCGGAAAATGCCTGGCCGCTCGCTTCAAAATAGAGCGGTGCCAAAGCGAGGGCCGCGGCGGCCAGCGGAAAAAGCTGCGTCAACAAACTGAATCGGAAAGCCTGCTGAAAATACGGCTCCATCTTTGCTTCGAGCGGCAGCAAAAAGACGAGATCCGCTTCTTTAATTAGCGTGCGGACGTATGAGCCTGTCAAAATGAACGAAAAGATGACGGCCATCACCCAATAGGCGGGAAAACCTTCGGGCATCTCTTTCAGCCATTTGCTGTACCAGCTCGCAGCTCCTGCAAGGAAAAAAATCATGACGATGACAAGGTGGTCATTCAGCATGTATTTCAAATATGATCTTGTTTCTTTGACATACTCCTCAATTCTTGTCTTCCAAATCCCCAGAATGCTATTCATAGCTCTCTTCCTTCGTCAGTTCAAGATACAGGTCGTCGAGGCTCGCTTCTTCCATCGAAAACTGCTCTCTGAGCTCATCAAGCGTTCCTTTCGCCCGCACTTCGCCGTTATGAAGAATAATGAAGGAGTCGCAATACCGCTCTGCCGTTGCCAAAATATGCGTCGACATCAAAACGGCCGCGCCGTTTTTCTTCGCTTCGTTCATCCGCTCGAGAAGGGCATTGATCGCCAGCGGATCAAGACCGAGAAACGGTTCGTCTATAATGTACAGGTCGGGTTCGACAAGGAAAGCGCACATGATCATAACCTTCTGCTTCATACCTTTTGAAAAATGGGCAGGGAACCATTTCAGGCGCTTCTCCATTCTGAATTCTTTCAAAAGCGGCGGAAGCCTTTTCTCGAACGTTTCCTTCGAAAGGCCATACGCCATCGCCGTCAGCTCCAAATGCTCCTTCAATGTCAGCTCTTCATATAAAATCGGCGTTTCCGGAATAAACGTAAATTGGGAACGATAGCTTTCCGGATCGTCCATGAACGTTTTGCCGTTCAATTCAACCGATCCTTTGTGCGGTTCCATTAAGCCGATGATATGCCGGATCGTCGTGCTTTTCCCCGCTCCGTTCAAACCGATCAGCCCGACGATCTGCTCCCGTTCAATCGCAAATGAAACATCGCGCAGCACCGGGTTTCTTGTATACCCTCCAGTTAACTCATTAACAGTCAGTAGTGACATACGTTCGTTCCTTTCCTGCATTTTTCTTAATAGTACCAAAAACAAGAATGTATTTGAAACGTTTTCCCTCCCGCTTTTCGGCCTTAAAATAAAACGAATAATCGAATGCGCATCAGGACATTCTAATTCTTGAAGAAGGGAAAGCTTATCAACTCTGGCGAATGAGGTGTTTGTCAAAGACAAAATCGGCAAGAGTTCCTGAGTATGAAACATGTCAAGCTTAGAAATTTCTTTCATCCACTGAATTGAGAAAGCACCTGCTTTATTTGACATCTCCGTCATATAAAAAAGGTGTGACGATCAAATGAGGTGTTTGTCGCAGGAAATGTATAGGCGTTACAAGCTTTCATTTTGACGAAAATGGGGTGCTTGCAAAAGGCAGTTAACGTTTCTTCATTAAAGCGTACCTTCTTCAGGCAGGGTGAACGTTGGAGCCGTTCATCCTGTTTTTCGTGTTTTCGCGCAAATTGTGGTAATATGTTGCTTATACATAACCTTTCCCTGATGGAAAAAGGAGGAAAAGTATGAGCGACTGTATTTTCTGCAAAATCATAAACGGAGAAATCCCTTGTGCAAAGGTATTTGAAAATGAACATGTACTGGCTTTTCTCGACATCAGCCAAGTCACAAAAGGGCATACGCTTGTGATTCCAAAAGTTCATAAAACCAATATTTACGAAATGACACCTGATGTTTCAAGGGAATTTTTTGAAGCGGTTCCGAAAATCGCCCAAGCTATCAAAGACGAATACGAGCCGATCGGCTTAAACCTTCTGAATAACAATGGCGAAAAAGCGGGGCAGTCCGTCTTCCACTATCACATGCACATCATCCCCCGCTACGGCAAAGGAGACGGATTCGGAGCCGTCTGGAAAACACATGCGGACGACTATTCACCGGAAGACTTGCAGAACATTGCAGCTTCCATCAACAAGCACCTGTAATCGAGACATTGTCCAAGGGCGCCGGCAGCTGCCGGCGTCTTTTTTTCGTTCAAAAAAACTCCACATTTATCAGATCGCCCGGCACGACTAAATAGACTTTGTTCTATATTTCACACAATTCAAATTTTTTATGTATAACCGGAACCTTTTATGTTAGGATGGTTTTATATTTTTATACATGAACAGGGAGCGATTGTGATGATACGTACAACGAACTTTAACGCAGGACCGGCAGCACTGCCTTTAGAAGTACTGCAAAAGGCGAAAGACGAATTTCTTGATTTCAACGGTGCGGGGATGTCCGTGATGGAGCTGTCCCACCGCAGCAAAGAGTATGACGCCGTTCATCAAAAAGCGAAAACTCTGTTAAAGGAACTGATGGACATACCTGATGATTATGAAGTCATGTTTCTGCAAGGCGGAGCAAGCCTTCAGTTCTCAATGATTCCGATGAACTTCCTCTCCAAAGACAAAACGGCGCACTACATAATGACAGGCGCCTGGTCTGAAAAAGCGCTCGCCGAAGCGAAGCTCTTCGGAAACACATCGATCATCGCGTCCAGTAAAGAAGATACGTACAGCTATATTCCCGAAGTACCGGAGATTCCGGCAGACGGTGCTTACCTCCACCTGACTTCCAACAACACGATCTTCGGAACGCAGTGGCAAAAGTTCCCTGACGCTCCGATTCCGGTTGTCGCTGATATGTCCAGCGATATTTTAAGCAGAAAAATCGATGTTTCCCAATTTGACATCATCTATGCTGGCGCTCAGAAAAACCTCGGACCGTCAGGGGTGACCGTTGTCATCATGAAAAAAGACTGGCTCGGCAAAGAAAACGAGCAAGTTGCCAAAATCCTGAAGTACTCAACACATGCCAAAGCGGATTCTCTCTACAATACCCCTCCGACTTTTGCGATTTATATGCTGTCTCTCGTGCTGGAGTGGCTCAAGGAAAAAGGCGGCCTCGATGCCATTGAGAAACGCAATCGAGAAAAGGCCGGTATTTTATACAACGCGATCGACGAAAGCGGCGGATTCTACCGCGGCCATGCGAGAGAAGACAGCCGCTCAAACATGAACGTCACTTTTAACCTCAAAAATGATGAGCTGACAGCATCATTCATCGCAAAGGCAAAGGAAGAAAAAATGTCAGGGCTTGGCGGACACCGTTCGGTCGGAGGCTGCCGCGCTTCGATTTACAATGCCGTATCTGTTGAAGACTGCGAAAAGCTGGCGGCCTTTATGAAGAAATTCCGCGAAGAAAACTGATGGTTTATCCTGATGATGGAAGATGGCGAAAAAGGCTTCCCCATTCCTTCGAAAGTTTGATATACTACTAGAAAGCTTTCGCAATAAATGACGAGCATATTATTGGAAAGCGTAAAAAGAGCCTAGATGAGGAGAGAATAGACATGAAAACAAAAGAATTAGTGGCTATGGCCCTGTTTGTCGCCATTGGAGCGGCGCTTCACGCTGTGATTCCGCCTTTTTTCTACGGAATGAAGCCGGATATGATGCTGATCATGATGTTTATGGGAATCCTTTTGTTCCCTAGATTGCAAAATGTTCTTGTCATCGGAATCGTGACAGGCGTCATTTCCGCGTTGACGACGGCTTTTCCGGGAGGACAGCTGCCCAACATCATCGACAAACCGCTAACAGCCTTGATGTTCTTCGGCGTATTTCTGCTTGTGAAAAAGCTGAACAGCAAAACGCTTGCCGCCGCCGGATTAACTGCTGCAGGAACGGTTCTTTCCGGAACCATTTTCCTTACGGCTGCGCTGTTCATCGTCGGCCTGCCTGGAAACCAGGGGTTCATTACCCTGTTTTCTGTTGTCGTTTTACCTGCTGCCTTGATCAACACGATCTCCATGGCGGTCATCTTCCCGATCGTGCAGTCGATCATGAAGCGCTCAAGGCTGATTGAACAAGTCAAATAAAACCAGAACCTCTTCTTGAAAAGGGTTATCCTTTTTTTGAAGAGGTTTTTTTCATTTTGATGGTCAAAAAAAGGGGAATCCGCCCGATATTTTATATAAGAAGCTGAATAAAAAAAAGGAGCAGGAGCGCCAATCCTGCGCTTCCCGTGCAAAAAAGCGCTTTTTGTTTAAGAATGCGTTTCGGCGGGTAAGATGCAGAATATCCGAGAAGCCTTAAATAATAAAAGGAGCCGGCGGTAAACACAGCGCTTAAAATTGTCAAAACAATGATAATGACAGACAACCCTCTCCCTCCTTTTTTTAAAAGTATGCTAAAATAAAGCAAGCTATGCAGAAGTTTCTAAGAAGAGAAACGGATGGCCCGGCTCGAACGCCAGTATCTAATCATGAGAAGACGGGCGCCTGCCAAGCCTGATCTTTAAAAATATAACCGGGGTGATGTACATGTCAAAAGGCCGATCTTTAGCAGCTGGACTGATTGTAGGCGGTGTTATTGGCGGTGTTGCAGCATTGCTGACCGCGCCGACTTCAGGAAAAAACTTGAGAGGACAGCTAAAAGCCAACTGCGGTAAATGGGAAGACACCGTCAAAAGGCTGAAAAACGACGGAATCGCATTAAAAGAGCAATTCGTCAAAACCGCCATAGAAGGCGCAGAAATCATCAAAGACGTCGGCAGCGAACTGCAAACGTCCATCCAAGAATGGCGCGAGGAAATCAAACCTCACCAGCAGGACTTAAAAAAGGAAATCGCTGAGATTGAAGAAAAGATAAAACAGCTGGAGAAAACCTTACAAAACTAATATACTCAGCGAAAAAAATGAACCTTAAAAAAGGGGTGTGAATGGAAAATTTTCACGCTCTTTTTTTGGGTAAAATCCTGATTTCACACCGTAAAGCTGGATTTTTTAAAAATTTCGTAAATTTACATCTTTATTAATCTTTATTTTATTGGCATAATAGAAATTATAAGATAAAGAGAAGCAGGTGAAGTGAATGAATCGAGCGGAAGAGCCCTATACGGTGAAAGAAGCCCTTTTATTCAGTCAAAGAATGGCACAGCTTAGCAAGGCGCTTTGGAAGTCAATAGAAAAGGATTGGCAGCAGTGGATTAAACCTTATGATCTGAACATTAACGAGCATCATATTTTGTGGATCGCCTACCAGCTGAACGGTGCATCCATTTCGGAAATCGCCAAGTTCGGCGTCATGCACGTATCCACAGCGTTTAATTTTTCAAAAAAACTTGAGGAAAGAGGTTACCTGGAGTTTTCCAAAAAGTTGAATGACAAACGAAACACTTACATTCAGCTGACTCCGAAAGGTGAAGACGTTTTCCTTAAAATCCTCGAGTCTTACGATCCGACCCGGAATGCCGTCTTAAAAGGCGCTCAGCCCCTTCATCAGCTGTACGGGAAGTTTCCAGAAATCGTCGAGATGATGTCGATCATCCGCCATATTTACGGCGATGACTTCATGGAAATTTTCGAAAAATCGTTTTCAAACATCGAAAGTGAATTTACGAGCGAAGAGGGCAAAATGAAGAAAAAACAAGAAGCAAAAGAAGCCGGGGAATCGATAGAGATGGACAAACCGCTTGAGCCTCTTAAAAACTAAGCCAGATCGTATTGCCTGATAATGCTGATGAATTCGCTCATCAGCGGTTTGTACAGACCTTGTCTGTGAAGGGCGAAAATCGTTTCGTGCACTTCAAGTTTTTCATTTAACTGTCCCGCAAAAAGCGTGAGGAGATGATCGAACATCACATATCCTTGCGCTTTTTGTGCTTCAAGCTCCTTGGAGAGCTCTTCGCACAGCTTTTCCGTTTCCTTTGCTTCTTCCTCTGATAAGCCCTTTTCGATCAACATTTTATAATACGGATACTCTTCCATATCCGCATTGTTCAATAACAGTTTGATGTAATATTCCAGCCGCTCAAGGCGTTGCTCCATAGAGTTCATATTTGTCCCTTCTCTCCCTTTCTCTTATTTTAGCCGATATTCCCTTCTGATGAAAGTTCAACACGGGAGATTTCTGTTCCTTTTACACCCTTCTAAATTCTTTGGAAAATGACGAAATTTTTTTCGAAAAAGGGATTGATTTTTCTCATCCAGAGGAGTAAATTATTCTGAGGATTTCATATAACAGTTTGTTGAAACGGAAGGATGTCATTTATGAGTTGCTGGAAAACCATCAATCTCGTTAAAGATTATGGAGGCATGCGCATCGTGCTTACTGCCGTCAGTTTAATGATTTTATTTTTTATTCCCGAATATTTAGCGATGCAACTGATTCATCCGCAAACTGTTCAGAGAGGCGATCACGCCCTTTTGTTTGCAGGACTATTGGTTGCGGCTATAATTGCCCATAAAATTCTTCATATCTTGCCGTTGATCAGCAAGAAAAAATTAGAAAAAAAGATTTATTGGTTGAAAATGAGAACATGGAGAGAAGTTCCAAAAAACACGATGCTTGTCTCTCTTCTCTGCCCTTTTTTCGTCATCACGCCTGCTTTATTTTACGCGGGGGCTGTGATGCCGAGCTTTGCTCATTATTTCTGCATCATTTCAAGCATTCATTTCGGCTATTGTCTGCCTGATTTTCTGTTTGCCTGGAAACTGATCAAAGCGCCTAAAAACTGCTATGTCGATCAGGAAGCCGACGATTTTGATATTTTAATACAAAAATAATCCAGCCGCTCGGCACTTGGAAAATCCTTTTTTTCAGTCTATTTTCTATCTTTTTTAATAAATATTTGGTAATGTAGTATGGAGCAGAAACAGAGAGGGGGATCTCCTATCATCCTTTTTTATTTCATCTTGTTTGCGGTTTTTACTGTCTTCAACATAAACAAGCTTACAAACTCTTTATGCCTTGTCAGAGAGATTCCTGAAGAACGGCAGGATAAGGTGTTTAGAATGATTAATGTGCTGATCTTAATTTTATTGATCTCATCATTCATTGAGATTTCCTTTACGGTGTAAAGAAAAAAAGGATAGCTGCCGATCGTATTGATCCGGCAGCTATCCTTTTGTTGATTAGCATATCCAAGAAGCACCAATAATAATTAATAAGATGAACAGTACCACAAGCAGCGCAAAGCCGCCAGCGAAACCTCCTGTATAACCGTCGCCCATATTGACACCTCCTCTGCCCCAGTCGTTACATTAGTGTATGCACGAATGTCATGAAACGATTAGGCTATCGTCCAAAAGAAAAGAACCGCCTGAAAAAATGACGGTTCTTTTCTCATTTTCTAAGGTTTTAGTACAGATAAGCTGCACCAACGATGATTAATAAAATGAACAACACGACCAATAAAGCAAAACCGCTTGAGTATCCTCCGCTCATGTTATTGACCTCCTTTTCTTGATCAATATATTTGTATGAGCGGAAAGAAAATTTGACTAGACGGATGCCCCTCTGTTGAAAATCTTTTTACAGCATGTCAGAATATGATATGATACAATTCAAAGGAAAGTTTAAACTGTTATGATTAGGAGTGTTTGCATTTATGAAGAAGATTGCAATTGCGGCGATTACAGCGACAAGTGTGCTGGCTCTCAGCGCATGCAGCGGAGGAGACTCTGAGGTTGTTGCAGAAACAAAAGCTGGAAATATTACAAAAGAAGACCTTTATCAAACATTAAAAGACAATGCCGGAGCGGACGCACTGAACATGCTCGTTCAGCAAAAAGTACTCGATGATAAATACAATGTCTCCGACAAAGAAATCGACAAAAAGCTGAACGAGTACAAAAAGTCGATGGGTGACCAGCTCAACCAGCTCATTGAGCAGAAAGGCGAAGACTTCGTCAAAGAACAGATCAAATACGAACTTCTCATGAAAAAAGCCGCAAAGGATAACATAAAAGTAACCGATGATGACGTAAAAGAATATTATGACGGCCTAAAAGGCAAAATCCACTTGAGCCACATTCTTGTGAAGGAAAAGAAAACGGCTGAAGAAGTTGAGAAAAAGCTGAAAAAAGGCGAAAAATTCGAAGACCTTGCAAAAGAGTATTCAACTGACGGAACAGCCGAAAAAGGCGGCGATCTCGGATGGGTCGGCAAGGAAGATAACATGGACAAGGATTTCGTCAAAGCTGCGTTTGCTTTGAAAACCGGCGAAATCAGCGGCCCTGTGAAATCGCAATTCGGCTATCACATCATTAAGAAAGACGAAGAGCGCGGCAAATATGAAGACATGAAAAAAGATCTCAAAAAAGAGGTCCAAGAACAAAAGCAAAACGATCAAACTGAACTGCAATCTGTTATCGACAAACTTGTCAAAGATGCTGATCTAAAAGTAAAAGACAAAGAGTTGAAAAAACAAGTCGACCAGCGCCAAGCTCAGACAAGCAGCAGCAGCTGACGCCAAAAAAGCTGTCCTCCCCTCGCGGGGCCGGACAGCTTTTTTTATGCGATGGAATGACTGTCAGCCGATTTTTCATGCTGTTCTTGATCTTCATCCAATGAACGCTTCATGCGCTGTGCTTTTTCTTTTTCCATCCGTTCGATATAAATGCGGCCTTCTTTTTCGATAAAAGCCTGATCGATCTTTTCCTCTTCCTTTGCCGTCGTCATCAGCTTATAGGCGCTGAAAATAATGCCGACGATGCAAAGGTACACCCACCACGGAAACAGCAGCACGGCTTTTCCCCCTTTTTTGAATAAACTGTATATCAGACATTATGCAAAAGGGAGACAAGTTATGACGCTTATTTGTGAAAAACAGGCTTGTAAAAGGAACGATTATCCAATGCAAAGACGCGTTCGGTATACTCTCCCGGCTTGACCCGTTCGAGCGCTCTGTCCATCATATTGATCTTCGCGTCAAGGTTGTCGATATAGTGAAGAATTTCCGCTTCCTTGACCATCGGCGGCTTTGGACTGCCCCATTCGGGTTTGCCGTGATGGCTTAAAATCAAATGCTGGAGAATCAGCACTTCTTCTGAATCAATTTGAAGCTCTTCGGCTGCTTTTGCAATTTCTGTCACCATAATCGAAATGTGCCCCAGCAGATTCCCTTCGACAGTATAGGTCGTGGACACCGGTCCGGATAGTTCTTTTACTTTTCCAAGGTCATGCAAAATAACACCTGCGTACAATAGGTCGCGATCGAGCGACGGATACAGGTCTGCGACCGATTTGGCCAGGTTCAGCATGGAGACAACATGGTATGCGAGACCTGATACGAACTCGTGGTGATTTTTCGTCGCAGCTGGAAAATCAATGAATTCCTTGCCGTATTTTTTGACGAGGTGCCTCGTGATTCGCTGAATACTCGGGTTTTTCATTTCAAAAATATATTGAGTGACCGCATCCATCATTTCGTTTTTGGGAATCGGTGCAGTCTCAAGAAAGTCATCGATTTTGACATTGTCATTGTCGCCCGCAGGTCTGATGTTTCTCAGCTTCAGCTGATTCCGCCCGCGGTAATGATGAATGTCGCCGACCACTTTCACGATCGTCTGCGGGCCGTAGGTCACTTCGTCCTGCTGTTTGGCGTCCCAAAGCTTCGCTTCTATATCTCCGGACTGATCCTGGAGCATCAGCGTTAAAAACGGTTTCCCATTGCTCGCGATTCCTTTCGTTGACGATTTAATGAGCAAATACAAATCAACCTGCTCGCCAACTTCGTGCAGCATGATACCTTTTGCCATGATAAAGCTCCCTCCGTTTTCCTACATAAAATCATTATAGCACACACTTTTATTTGTTAGTTATACCCTTTACTTCCACGTTTTTCATGACGGGAGGCAGCAGGATCACATCTTCGTCGTGAAAAGCTTCTCTTACATGTTCATGACACGTAAAATACAAGATTTGCTGTTCTTCGCCTGAAAGCTTTTTTAAGATGTTCAGCACTTGTTTAAACCTCTCCTCGTCAAAGTGGACAAAGCTGTCATCCAGCTGGAACGGCAATTTGACTTCCTTTTGATGGGAGAGGGCCAGAGCGAATCGGATCGCTAAATAGAGCTGTTCACAAGTTGCCTGGGACAGTTCGTGGGCGTAAAAAACAGCCCCGTCTTTCCGCATGACCATCATGGATTCATCTGTTTCAGAAAAATAAATTTTTTCGTATTGCCCGGCAGTCAATGGGTTCAGTAATGTTTCAGCCGTTTGTAACAGCTTCGGAAGCCGAACCTTCTTATGTTCATCGATCTTGTTTTTGACCGCCTGCCGGATCAGCTTGACGGCTGCCCACTTTTTGGCCAGTTCGGCGACCCGCTCTTTTTGCATTCCGGTCTGATAGGCGAGCTCGGATACCGCTCCCGATTCCTCAAGTCTGACCAGTTCCGCATGGACATTCGCCGCCTTTTGTCTTTCTTCTGCAAGCTTATTTTCTATACGGGCTCTTTTTTCCTGCGCCTCGGCCAGCTTTCCTTTCAGTTCTGCAAGAGAGTGTTCTGATGCAAGCATGACGGCCTTCTCGTCCTGCCTGCCGAGCTCTCTTTTGAGCTGCCCGAGCCTTGCCGTTAATTCTTTTTTGGCTTGGTCGCGCTTCGCCAGACCGATGAACATCTCACGGCCGTCCGCCCCTGCTTTTTGAAAGAGTTCGCCAATTTGGGATTGGAAGTATTCCGTCTCTTTTGTCAGCTCTTTGATTTGTTCGGCGGTATGCTTTAAAGACACGTCCGCTTCCTGTTTTTGCCGAAGTTTTTCTTTTTGGGAATCAAGCGCGCTTTTCAGCTGAAACACCTGCTCTTGGACGCTTTCGCCAGCGCGGCCGAGAGATGAGACAAGCTTTCTCAATTCCGCTTCAAAGGATGCTTTTTTAGCTTGAAGGCGGCTCAGCTCTTGCTCGATATCCCGCTTTTTCAACATTTCCTCTCGGAGTTCCTTGATCAAAGCGTACGCATCGGCTAAAAATGACGGGTCGATTGACAGGTTCAGCTCTCTCAAATAGCGTTCGGTCTTCTCCTGATACGGACGGATATCCTTTTCCCACGCTTCGAACTTCTGAATCGCTCTTTCATATTCCGCTTCTCTCTGTCTGAGCTCTGCTTGTTTTGCGATAAGGAGCTGCCGGGTTTGGTCGTCCTTCCACAGCTCTTCCCTCAAAGCGTTGTCACTCACTCCGCTTTTTGTACCGCTGCGATCAATGTCGTCCAGCTGTTTTTGAATAAAAGCCGCTGCCGCGGAAGGCTCGGGCTTTTTTAGAACAACAGCGGCAAATATGAGCAAGATCGGCACGAGTAAAGCGCCCGGGAACCACTCCTTGAAAAAGAGCGCCGCAAAAGCGGCCGCGAAAGCAGCACAAAGCGCCGCTGCAAAAGCGGTCTTTCTTCTTTTCATCCGAACCTTTTGTTCTTGCTTCAGATAGGACAGCTGAAGGAGCAGCTCTTCCCGTCTTCCGGCATGGCCGCCAGCTGACGCAAGGTGGCTGAGGGTTTCCTCCTTTTGCTTGCGGACATCTTCCGGCATCACTTCATTGCTGAGAGCGGCGTGGGCCTGTTCAGCTTCCTCCAGATCAGCTCTCGCCTGCTCAAAGCGTTCGTCAAGCGACCGTTTCAGTTCACGCAGCTCGATGTATGCCTGAGCGGTTTCCTGCAGCTTCCACTCATATTCATACGCGGTGTCCGCATTGAGGATATCGCATTCCTCGATTTTCAGGCGCCCAAGCCCCGCTTGAACCCGTCCGTTAATCTGGTGAAGCTGATCAGTCAAAGACGCGATTTTTTCGGAATACGACTGGTAAAACGGATATGCTTTTAAAAGCTCTTCCGCTTCGTGCTCGAGAAAGTCTTCAGCCGGTGCAAAAGCGGCGGCCCGCTGTTCCAAACGGCGCTTTTTCTCTTCCAGCGCCTTCAGCTGAGCCGCTTTTGGATGCAGGTGGGATTCGAGCTTTTCAAGCTCAAAAAGTCCGCCTTCGGGGAAACGGCTTTCCCCTGAGCCGCCGAAAGATGCGAGCTGCTCTTCCAGCTGGCGTTTTTCCGCGGCCGCCGGCAGAATCTCAATCGCCTGCTCGATTTGTGAGACGAGGTGCTCAAGATCTTTTAGCAGTTGTCCGCTTTCCTTTATTGACGCCTCAGCGCCTTTTTTTTCGTTTAACAGGCGGTGGTAGTCGCCTTCCCGCGCTTTCGCTTTTTTCAAATCTTCGGAAAGCTTTTTTAACCGGTCGAGCTCCTGATTCAGTTCAGGTTTCCGGCCGTTCGGTTTAAACAGCTCTTCCTGCTTTTTCACGAGGCCGGCATCCATCTTTGAAATCGCATCAGAGCCGAACAGACTCGAAAACAGCAGAAAACGGCCGATTTTGTCGCGGTTGAATTTATGAATTTCCTGAAGGCCGAACACGTCAAATGAATAGATCGCTTTATACAGCTGTCTGTCGACGCCTGACAGCAGCTCATTTAAAAAACCTTCCGGCTTCGTGCTGCCGTCTTCCAGATAAACGGTGACCCGCTCAGGCTTTCCGGCCGTTCGTTCGATCCGGATCTGCCCCAAATCAGGGTGCCCGACCTCAAGCATCCCCCCGTAAATGACGCCCGTTTTCGGCTCATACCGTTTCGTCTTCGGAAAACCGAACAGCACGCTTTCAATAAACGACATGAGCGTCGTTTTCCCGGCTTCATTGAGCCCGTAGACCAAATGCAGATTTGAAGGAGACAGGCGAAATGTCTGATTGGCAAATTTACCGTATCCGTATATATGTATCGCATGTATATTCACCCTGCACCCTCCCTTATCTTTTCAATGTCTTCAGTTCATGAAGCAGCAGTTTTTCCGCCTGCGCGCGAATGTCCCGGAAGTCTTCTTCATGAAACCGCTCTCCGTGCCTTCTAAAGACCGGATGCCGCTCCAAATCGTCAAAAATCAGGCTGAAATCCTGAAATTCCTGCATTTCTTGCAATAGCTCCTGAAAAAAAGCGTCCCGTTCAATTCCAGACAAGGCGGCATCTGTTTGATCTTCGATCGCGGTAAGCCAGATGAACGCGTCTTCCTCCCGCTCTTCTTCATGGAAGATGTCAAGGATCTCGTCCACGATGCCGGCCTGTCCTTCCGCCAAATAAGAGGGTGTTTCTCCTGTCAATACCATCTTGACGCATGCCGGCTTGCCTCTGTTTCTGAAAGATTGAAGGGCATCCTGCATCAGGCTGATCAGCTCTGTCATCTGCTTTGTCCCGGAGATATCGATGCTGGCCGTTTCCCACAGAACATCCGATAAGGCTTTAAATTCGAAGGACAGTTCTCCGCCGCAAACATTGACGAGATAGCAGCCTTTCTCTCCCGTTTCCTTCATGTGCCGCGATTGTGTGTTTCCCGGATAAATCACCGCCGGTTCGGAGGCTGAAATGACCTGTCTTTTATGTATATGACCAAGCGCCCAGTAATCCATCCGGCCGTTTTTTAAATCTTGAAGGGAAAAAGGACAGTACGGATCATGGCCGCTCTCCCCGGAAAGCGTCCCATGAATCATGCCGATATGCAAGGGCGCGTCGGTCGTTTTTTTGATTTCAGCAGCCTTATTGGAATAAACAGAGCGCTCGGGATAGCTGTAGCCGTAGATGCTTGCGGCGAGCCGGCCGTCTTTGTAAAACGATTTTTCTTCAATGTCTTCCGACGAGAAAATGTGGACGTTGTCCGGCCATTCAATCGGCGTCCAATCGCCGCCCAGATGATCGTGATTGCCAAAAATCACATAGACTTGGATGTTGTTCTCTTTCAGCTTTAAAAATTGCTTTCTCAAAAACATCTGTGCTTTTAAACTGCGGTTTGCTTCGTCGAAAAGATCGCCGGCAAGCAAAATGAAGTCGGCCTCTTCATCAATCGCAAGCTTAAACACATTTTCAGCGCTTTTAAATGTGCTGTTTTTGATCCGCCGGTAAACCTCTTCGGGTAGCCGGCTGATGCCGTGAAACGGACTGTCCAGGTGCAGATCGGCCGCATGAATGAAAGTGATGTTTGTCAATCTTCTGCTCCTTTTCATAAAATATTCTGCTCCCATTCTATCACGGGTTGAAAGCGAATGCACGTTCTACTCTTTGCACGAAAAAAGCAGCTTTTCTTTCAAGCTGCTTTTCTCTTTCATTATCGATCTTTTGACAGACGAAGCGCCTGTTTGATATTTTTCAATCCGCCGCCGCTCGTGTACATGAGCACGCCGCCTTTATACACCCTCGCCCCGATGACGGCGAGAATCACAATGGTGAGAGCGGTAATGCCGATGCCGAGTGCCGCTTCCCAAAACGGAATATCAAGCACGCCGACTCTGAGAAACATGATCATCGGCGCAAAGAACGGAATGAATGAAGTAACGGTAATGAACGTTGAATCTGGTGTGCTTAGCCCGACCATGGCAATTACGAATCCTGCGACGACCAGCAGAATCATCGGCGAAATCATCTGCTGAACATCTTCAATCCGGCTGACGACGCTTCCGAGAAATGCCGCAAGAGTTGCGTAGAGGAAGTAGCCGAGCATCAAGAAAATGGCCGCGTACACAAGCGTTGCAGTAGGTACGCCGGAAATGTCAAGAAATCCTTTAATCATATCGGCTGCATCCCCTCCCTTTTCCTGGCTGGACTGGAGCGAAAGATAGCCGACAAGAAACAGCGCGGCAATCTGTGTCAATCCTAACAGAGCGACGCCGAACAGTTTGGCGAACATTTGCTGGACAGGCGGCACGCTGGAAATTAAAATTTCCATCACGCGGGAAGACTTTTCCGTCGCAACTTCTGTCGCGATCATTGACGCGTACGTCAAAACCGAAAAATAGATGACAAACAGCACAACATATACAAGTCCTGTCGCCTTTTGAAGCTCTTCCTCGGTTTTCGCGCCTTCTTTCAAGGCGACACTGTTGACTTTTACCGGTGTAAACAGTTCACTCAGCTTTTCCTGTGGTACGTTCAATTCAGCCGTTCCAACGGCAACCTTTGCTTGTGAGAGCGCCTGTTCAATCGTGGAGACAGCTGTGGAATCAGCGATTTCGAGCGCTTTATACGTTCCCTTCAGCACGCCTTTTTTATCTCTGTCCAGGATTAAAATGCCTTCAAGCTTTTCGTCTCTGACGTCTTTTTCAAGCTCTTTTTCCGGTTTATCCGCTTTTTCGACTTCCAGCGCTTCATCAGTGTCGAGTGCTTTCACTTGCTGGGCAAACGTGTCGTACAGCTGATTTGAACGGTCAATGACGGCGATTTTATCACCCTCTCCGCCGTCATCAAACATGGAAATAATCGATCCCAGATTTGTGACGAGCACGACAAGCGCAAGCGTGATCACCGTTGAAATGATGAACGACTTTGTTTTCAGCTTGCTGAGATATGTATGAAAAAGAACAATCCAAAACTTATTCATAACGGGCACCTACCTTTTCGACGAAAATATCATGCAAAGAAGGCTCTTCAAGTTCAAATTTTCTGATAAACCCGCGTCCTTGAAGCATTGTAAACAGCTCTTGAGAGACTTCTTCATTTTCGACCTGCAGGCGGACTCCTTCGGAATGATCCCGCCATTTGACGATGCCGTCCGCCTCTTTCAAGAAGCTCAAGTCGCCGTCTGCGTGAATCGTGACATTCTTTCTGCCAAAAGAACGTTTGATTTCTTTTAATTTCCCTTGAACGACAGGCGTCCCGCGCTGCAAAATGCAGACGTGTTCGCACAGCTCTTCGACATGCTCCATTCTGTGGCTTGAAAATACAATCGAAGTGCCGTCGTCTTTCAAAGAAATGACCGCGTCTTTTAATAGCTCGACATTCACCGGATCGAGACCGCTGAACGGCTCGTCGAGAATCAAAAGCTCCGGCTTGTGCAGCACGGCCGTGATGAATTGAATTTTTTGCTGGTTCCCTTTGGAGAGCTCCTCAACCTTTTTGTCGGCGTATTCCGTAATATGGAACCGTTCGAGCCACTTCTCCATTTCCTTGAGCGCATTTTGCTTTGTCATGCCTTTCAGGCGGCCAAGGTATACGAGCTGATCTTTCACCTTCAGCTTCGGATACAGTCCGCGCTCTTCGGGCAAGTAGCCGATGCTGTTTGTGATACCGTAGTTAATCGGCTGTCCTTTCCATGTGACAGTACCCTCTGTCGCATTCAAAAGGCCTAATATCATTCGGAATGTCGTCGTTTTCCCTGCTCCGTTGGCGCCGAGCAGACCGAACATTTGCTTGTCTGGAATCTCCAGCGTCAGATCGTTTACAGCTGTAAATGAACCGAACTTTTTCGTGACGTGATCGATTTTGAGCATAATAACTCCTCCTTCCAATTTACAATCATACGTTAGTCATACCATTTTAAAAAGGATTTTTTTGATTTTTATATAATTTTAAACAAATAGATCATATTTTGAGAAAGGGGAAGAGAAATGGAAAGTTATTATGTAACCGTTTTCGATACTGGTGGAGAAACGCTTTTGAATGAGCGATTTGAAGCGGCCGATGATGAAGAAGCGAAAGAGAAAGGAAGAGGAATGCTGAAGGAAAAGCAATTTTTGGAGCATACACACCGGGTAGTACATTCGTCCGGTAAAATCATTGTTTTCCGGAGCTGACTAAAATACGGGGCAAGGCGGCTCTTTTGGGGAAGGTCTCCCGCTGCCGCCTGCCCTTTAATCCGCCAAACACTAGTGGATCATCATAACAATGAGCAGTCCCATGTTGATGAAACAGAGTAAAAACGATAAGCAAGCGACGCCTTTATTTTTTCGCAGAAAATAAAGGCCATTGACCGCCAGCACACAGATGATGACGGCATCAAACAGTCGAAACAGCAGATCCTGCAAGCTGTAGGCCGGAGCGAAAAAACAAATCACAGAGACGATCAGGATGAAAAGGCAAGAAACTGTAATATACATCGTCCATTCTTTCGCTGCGTCAGCCCGCTCATTCTCAGATGAAATCATGTTCTTAAACTCGGGCCTCCTTGTCAGTCGTGATCATTTTGTCCGCGTACAAGGAAGGAGCTTTTCCCACATCTGCCAAAAAGCCTGAAGACGTTAACACAACAGCCAGCGACACCGCGACGAACAACAGTTTAGCTTTCATACAACGCATCTCCCCTTTTGATTTTTCGTCTTGCCTGAGCGCACTTCTCATAGTAAAAAATGGCATCTTCAAGCCGCTCCATTTGATTATAGTACTGGGCTGCGTCTAAAGCCAGCTCTTCAACAGCGGCATATAAATGGTTTGACTCCAAATAATCAAATCCGATTTCCACGGCTTTCCGATCCCCGCCGTCCAAATACAGCCCGGATAGAATGTTAAGCTTGGCCGCGTGTTCTTCATCTCCGAGCGATGCCGCACTTCGGATGCCTTTTTCATAACAGTCGGCCGCTCCGACATGATTTCCCTGTTTTAGACGGACGTACATTAAGTTGTACAGCACTTTTGGAATATATGATGAACTTTCCTGTTCAAAAATGGAAAGGGCGCTCTCCATATGATCTGAGGCTTCCCGGTACGATTCTTGATGGAAATAGCAATTTCCCAAATTAAAATGAGCGGCTGCCGTCAAATGGCTGTTTTTGATTTTCGCGGCGTCTTCAAGCGCGTTGGCCAGGCTTTTCAGCGCTGGTCCGTATGTCATCGATTCAACCCAATTGCCGGCAATGATAAAATCGCAGAAAATCTTTTTTTCTTTTAGCGTCTCATACCGGTTAAAAATGTCGGAAGCGAGCGTCGCATAGTTGATCGATAAATATCTCTGGCTGATATAATAGTAGATTTCCGCCAGCTTATAATAAAATTCCGCTTTTTCAACCTCGTCTTCCAAAGCGCTGACTTTTTGTTCAGCCGTTTTATAGCAGCCGATTGCTTTGACAAACCGCTTTTGTTTGAACTCATACATCCCTTTAAAAAACCAGTAATAATAGTTTAGTAAACCTGTCATTTGGTCCTTTTTCTCTTCTAAGTCGCGGAGGTTTTTTTCAATATTTTCAGTCTTTTGTGGTTTCAAATAGCTGAGCATCAGCTTATGCCTGAATTCGAGCAGCGAATAGTAGAGCAGGACGTCCTGATTTTCTTCCATGTCTTGAAAATCATTTAAAATTTCCGCTTTCAATGATTCACTGGCGGCGATCTGATTTTTCCGAATGGCGTTGTACCAATCATTCAGCTTACTAGCAACGTATTCAGATGGAATCTTCTGTTTCAATTTCCCCGCCTCCCAAGACTTCGTACAGACCTGTGTCCTTATGAATCATTTTATAGAAACTTAAATTTTTTTACAATTGCTTCTGCACATCATTTCCCAAGGTCAATTTCCTGTCGGGCCCTCTTGTTATACTTGCTGACGGTTAAATTGCGGCTGGCGCTTTTCTAAAAATGCGCGGATTCCTTCCTGATGGTCGCTTGTCAGCCTCATTTTCATTTGGGCCGCTTTCTCGAGTTCAAGCGTTTTCTGCAGCCTACCGCCATTCAGCGCCTGATAGATCTTTTTTGTCTCAATCATCGCTGCCAGCGGAGCGTGCAGAAGCTTTTCAAGATAGATGCGCGCAAAACGGCCGGAGTCCCCGCTGAATACAGCGTCTGCGATCCGAAGTTCGTGCGCTTCGGCCCCCGTCAATTGTTTCCCGCTCCAAATCAATTCTTTGGCCGCAGCTTCACCGATTCTCCGCTCTAAAAAGAAGTGTCCGCCTCCGTCGGGAACAAGCCCGATGCCGATAAAATTCATCGCCAGCTTCGCCTCTTTTTCGACCAGCACATGGTCGCAGCTGAGCGCGAGGCTCAATCCCAGACCTGCGGCCGCCCCGTGGACAGCCGCTGTCGTCATCTTCGGCATGCTGTAAAGCTTCACCGCAATTTCAGAAATTGTGTCAATGACGCGGGCAGAGCTGTCTTGATCTCCGGAAGACAGCATCATCTTAATGTCTCCGCCTGCCGAAAATCCTTTGCCGCTGCCTCTCACAAGGAGAAGCAGCGATTCGCTTTCCTCTGCAATACGCAAAGCTTCATTCAGTTCTTCAAGCATTTTTTCATTCAAGGCATTGTACGCCTCAGAGCGATTCAGCACAATTTCAAAAATCCCGTCTTCGTCTTTCCATTTGATATACTCCATCTTGCACCTCCGTGAATACGTTTACAATTGATACTGTTTAAACTATTCCACCTTCGCCCTTTAAAACCTTTTTTTGCTGCCGATTCCGGTTTGATTCCGCAATAAAAAAGCTGCCGGCGATACCGGCAGCAGCTTCTATTCCTGTTGAGAACCGCTTTTTGCCTCCTTCTGAAAAAGCTCAGACAAGTAGCGGATTTTTTCGTTTGTATAGTGTTCAAATCTGTCATTGTACGTTTTCGGGTCTTTCGGGTTGGAGAAGTGTGTGATCTTTCCCGTTCCCGGATCGACGAATTTGCTCGCAGCTCCGCAGCCGATCCCGATAATCGTCTGTTTTTCCTCCATGATCATGATGTTATAGATGCTTTCCTGGCCGGGAAGGGAATAGCCTATATTCTCTAGGTTGCCGAGAATGTTTTTCTGCCTGTACAAATAGTAGGGATGGTAGCCGTGCTGTTTCGTCCACGAGACAGCGTCATCCATCATCGCGACAATCTCCTCGCGGTCAGCCACCTTATACTTATGTTTGTTTTTCGTCATTTCAGACGCGCGCTTAAATGACAGCGTATGGACGGTCAATGATTCGGGCATTAATTTTTCGGTTTCGGAAAGAGAGTTTCTGAATTCTTTTACCCCTTCGCCCGGAAGGCCGATGATTAAATCCATATTGATGTTCGACATGCCGGCATTTCGCGACAGATGATACTTTTCGATCGTTTCTTCGACCGTATGGTGGCGTCCGATCGCTTTCAGCGTTTCATTCTCGTAAGACTGGGGATTAATGCTGATTCGGTCGATGTTCCATTTTTTTAAGACTGCGAGCTTTTCCTCTGTGATCGTATCGGGCCGTCCAGCCTCAACTGTGACCTCGCGGATGTTTTTTACATCGGGAAATGAACGGTACATTTCTTCATACAATAGATCCATTTCTTCAGCGGTAATGCTTGTCGGCGTTCCGCCGCCGAAATACACGGTCGTTATTCTGACATCGTTCTCCTTGAGCCATTCGCCGATTTTTTGCATCTCATAGTGAAGCCCCCACAAAAATGAGCCGACCCGACCGGCTTGTCCTCTGATCGCATACGCCGGAAACGTACAGTAGGCGCACTTCGTCGGACAAAACGGGATGCCGATGTAAATGCTGACTTCTTGACTCAGCTCATACAAATCGGGTACCGCTTTCAGCTGACGGTCAATGATGTTTTGCATCAGTTCGATTTTTTCGTCGTGAATTAAATAATCCCGTTTCAGCTCGGCATGTGCCTCTTCCTTTGGCATGCCGCTCTCCAGCTTTTTATGAAGCAGCTTTGTCGGACGAACACCGGTGAGAATCCCCCATTTCTGAATGATTCCGGTATGCTCCTGAAGCATGCTCAAAAAAACGTAGGAAACGGTATTTTTCACCTGCTTAAACGCTTCCTTTTCCGTCAGTTTGGGGTCAATGTTTTTTGCATATTCCGCTCTAATGTCCGTATCTTTTATCATACCCGAAGCCTTGACGCCGTTCTCTTTCCGGTCGTAGCCGAGAACGATCGCAAGGTCTGCCGGCGCTTCTTCGCCAAAAGCGACTTCGCTTTCTTCAAAGAATAAGTTGGCTATATGCTCAAGCGGTCTCTGGAACCTTTCATCTTGGAGCCCTTCTATATAAATGCGCAATGTCATCACCTTTTTCGTTTCAAAACTTTCTTTAGTGTACAAAAATAAATGGCCAAAATCAATCCGGGAAACAAACATTCCTACGTGGCAGCGATGAATGAATAATCCCCGCATTCGAGTTGAAAGCGGGGATTCTATCAGAATCAGACTTTTTTAATATGGAATTTTTTAAGAAACCCTTTACTTTGCTGCATTCTGAAGTATTCTTTAATCATATAAGCGACGCCCTGTTCATCATTGGAGCGCGTCACCCAATCCGCTTTTTGTTTGACTTTCTGAGGAGCATTGCCCATTGCGACTCCGAGTCCGGCAAGCTCGATCATCGGGAGGTCGTCGATTTCATGGCCGATCGCAACGACATCTTCCATTTTTAGACCGAGGTCGGCGGCGAGCATCGTCAAGCCTGCTTCTTTGGAAACCCCTTTATGGACAATCAGCATTTTTTCCCCCGCTCCAATGATGTCGACGAGAGGAAATGCATTTGTGATCGTCTGCCTGATTTCTTCGGACTGTCCTGTTGAACAATAAACCTCGATCACCGGTGCGCTGACCGGTTCATCCATCAGCATGTCGCTCAGCGAATCGACAAACTGGACGGGATAAAAAATCGGGTCAGACGGGTGAATCATCGTTTTCCCCAGCAGGTTTGAATTCGTTTTTTTCCGGTTTCCAATCGAATATTTTTCATGGAGGATTCTGATATTGCAATCATAGCTTTCCAGTATTTGAACAAGGTTAAATGTCTGTTCTTCGGAAATCCTTTTTTCTAATAAAGGTTCGTCGATTTTGTCCGCTATAATCGCTCCGCTGTGTGTAATCAGCTTCGTATCCAGCTTTAAAGATTTGGCGATTTTTTGAGCGGAGCGAAAATGTCTGTTCGTCACAAGCGTAACATATACACCTTTCTTCTTTGCATATTCGATCGCTTCCTTCGTTGCGGGATGAAGCCGTCCGTTTGTCCGAAGCAGCGTTCCGTCTATATTCAGCGCAAGCATTTGTTTTGACACCAGGAGGTCCCCCTTCTTTGATGACTGAATCTGTTATAGAGGATATGTCCCGATCTCTTTTTTTAGAACAGCCCTCTTGATGCACATACTAAAAAAGCCTGTTTTCACAGACTTTTTACTTCGCATCTTGTGGATACGATCATGATTCTCCCTCATATTCAAAACAGTGAATTCAACGCCCCTTTCGTTCAATTCACCGTATATTGATAACCCCTTTATTTGACCAGCAGACGTGCTTTCAGTCTGTTAATTTCCTCTATACCCCTTATCATTTTGCCGCCAGTCCGTTTTTCATGATCGTATCCCGGCAAAAAAATGAAAGCACTTACATTTAATATTATCGCAACTATTTCATGAATTGACAAGTCTTTTTTTAAATCTTTATGAACGTTATTTGTTCACTTAGTGAAAAAATCCCCTCTTGCCTTGACAAGGGGGGATTTTTTATCAGCTCTCTGGGTTTCCGTAAAGCTCTTCCAAAGGCTTCATGATGATTTTGTTTAATTCAGCAATCAGCATGCTCATCCGCTGTTCCGCTTCCATCAGCTGCGAGATTTTATCATGCTGCTGGACGAGCGCCACGGATTTTTGCGCTTGTTCGACTTCTTCCTGTGTGATGTCTTCGCCGTTCATCTGTTTTTGCTGAAGGTTCATTTGAATATCGCGAAAGTTATCAAACATCTTTTTAGCAGATGGGTCGCCATTCACCTCATCATAAAGATTTTTCAATCGGGAATATTCATCGCTTTGTCGCAAGGCTTGCCCCAAGTCATAAGCCGAGTCATGTAAATTGACCGTCATCCTGATCCGCTCCTTTCCTGCCTGTATTCTTCTTATGGAATCGGCACCACTCCACTATAACAAACTATGGAGCGTTTTTCACAGTTATACGATAATTCCGTTTGAACAGGCCGTCTTCAGCCTCAGATCAAAATTACAAAGATGGCTTGCACGGCTCCGATAATTCCGCCAAGCAGACCGCCTAAATACGTGATCATTTTGAACTCCCGCCTGGAAATGGACAGCACCATTTCTTCAAGACGTTCAACAGGGAAGTTGTCCACCTGTTCCTTGACGATTTGCTCGAGCTCCAGCTGCTTGAGCACTTGATCCAGGCGGCGGCCCGCCTCTTCGAGAAGCCGGTCGGCGATCTGCGGCAGGCGCAAAGCGATATCCCGCTCAACACTGGCAATAGAGGAGCCGATCGTTTTTTCGAAAAACGGCTGAAGCGAGAATCGTTTCAAAAGCTTTTCCTTCAAATCGAAAATGAGAGATTTGAGATTCCATTTGTCATCCGCTTCCTTGAACGTATATTCTTTCAGCTTGTCCCATTCGTTTTCAAGCAGATCCGTTAAAAGACGCGCGGTCTCGCCGTTCTTTAAAAACTTCACAATCTCCGGCTGAACGCGGTCAACCAGACTGCTGTTGCCTAAAAACATCTGCACCATGCTGCCGAGCATGCCCCGTTCTTTCAAAAAATCGTCAATCATATGTCCGAGGCGTTCCTTTCCTTCGCCGCTTTCAAAGTAGGTGACAGCCCGGTTTAAAATATAGCCGGACACCATCGGAATTTTCTCTTTCAGCTTTTTCTGGGCCTCAAGAGGGATAAGCTCTTTGAGCGGTTCATTTTCATGTGCCTCTAACAATGCGGACAGCTTCTCATCCGTCCATCTGGATACCGCCCGATCCGCTTTTTGGGCGGGATTTGAAATTCCGATGCTTTCCAATGCTTCTTCAACGGTGGCCGTTGATTGCGAGAGGTGCGCCAAGATCCGCTCCCCAACCTGCACCGCCTGGCTTTTAACCGCATCGGATGCAAGCCTTTTTTTGATCCCTTCTGTTGTCAGCAGATGGCCTGTGACCATCTGTCCCATCTGTCTCGCCAATTCATCGCGCCTTTTCGGAATTAATCCGGGTGTAAAAGGAACCCTCTTTCCAAATATGTAGACCGCTTTATATGGGCGAAAAAGCATTTTAATCGCAAAATGGTTCGTTACAGCGCCGATAAGTGCACCGACTGCAATCATAACGGCAAAAACCCCAAATACATACATGTTCTTTTCAACTGCCTTCCTTTTTACCTGACATCTTAGCTGCACAGCGTGGGCCTTATGGTCGATCCTCACCGTCTTGCCTAACGTTATTATAGTAGCTGAATAAAAGACGGGCAAATAACGGAATGGAGCAAGCCGCTTCAAAATACAATGGGTCAGATGGCAATTGTATGAAGGGCGCTCTAAAATTTTTAATCATTTCCAATTTACAAAAGCCTATTTCTGCAATCTCAAGCGTATCATGAAACAGAAGTCTATATATTAAAGTTTGCCCGAAGTTTGACAGTCTCAGCCTGTTAAGTCTTGTTTTTCATGAAGGAGGTATAATCATGATGACGCTTGGATTTATGTCGCTGTCGCACGAACATGAAAAAGCCTATGCCGAAGAACTGGCCAAAATGGCTTCGGACTATGGAATCCGGTTTATCCGTTTCACGCCCCTGGATATTTCCCCCGGTTCCCTGCTTGTGAAAGGGCTCTCCTTTCACCCGAAGTCAGGACAGTGGAATGAAATTGAAAGAGAAATCCCGGAATTGATCTATGACCGCTGCTTTTACGGCAGAGATCAGCAATCGAAAAAAGCAAAACCGATTGTCGAATGGCTCAAAAAGTATCCTAAAACAACATTTTTAGGACTCGGACTTCCTGACAAATGGACGGTTTTCAAAGCATTGAATGCCGATCCCGTCATCAAGTCCTACCTTCCTGCCACATCGATTGCAGAAAACGCCCAGGATATCCTGCGCAAGCTTGCAAAAGAAAAAGCGTGCATCTTGAAGCCTGCATCCGGATCAGGAGGCCGCGGCATCATTCACCTCGAGCTTACGGGAAAAACGGTCAAGGCCGCCTACCAAACCGGAAAACACAAACAGCTGAAGTCATTTTCGAAACAGGCTTCATTTGAAACGTGGTGTCAGAAAGTTCTTCAGCACCGCTATTTGCTGCAATCGTTCCTCGATATTCAAGACAAAGACGGTTTTCCGTGCGATATCAGGCTGCTGCTTCAGAAAAACGGCAGTGGAGAATGGGAAACAGCCGGCAAAACGGTAAGGCGGAGCTATCAGCACGGACTGCTTGCAAACCTGGCCGGGGGCTCAGAGGCGGTGAGCTTTGACAGCTGGCTTTTATCCGTGCCGAAAAAGCGCCAGGCCGTCCTTCTCGATGATTTAGAGACAATGGCGCAGGCCGTACCCCTGGTGCTTGAATCAAATCACGGACCATTATTCGAGCTCGGCCTTGATATCTGCCTGACGAAAGACGGAAAAGTCTGGCTTCTGGATGTCAATTCAAAGCCCGGAAAGCACGCTTTTATTAAGCACTCTCCTGAAAAAAGGGAGCTTTTGTATAAAGGTCCTTTGGAGTACTGCTCATTCTTAACGGCTTCAGCCGGCGCGAAAGGGGCTGAGAAAAGATGACCGGTCAACCGCTGACCGTCGGCATCCACCAGACGAGCGAAAACACGATGCTCCTGCCCGCTTCTTTTAAACAGGACGGTTTGCTATTCGCGGCTTTCGGTACAAGTGTTGAACGTTGCCACGTCTCATTTGACAGCCATTTGAAGCGCACCGTTTTATTATCTGAAAATCTGTACAAAAACCTGCGGATTCCGTACCGCGGCAAAGCCTCCCTGATTTTCCGCGACAATACCGTCTATATCGGACCTTTAATCGGGATTTTCACGGCCGGTTTCACAAAATCGCAGCTGGACCCTGTCAGAGGGAGGTCTTTATTTTTTTCGAAGCTTTTGACAATGGATCTCCCGGCAGGAGGCTACAGCTATCTGTTCGGAGCGCACCAGATAGATTGGGAAGAAGGTACAGTGCAGGCTCTCATTTTCAGGGAAAACGGCTGGGAGGAGGCCACAGTCCCCCTTCCCAACGTCGTTTACGACAGACTGCCGAACCGCAAAGCGGAAGAATCCGCCGCTCTGCGGGAAACAAAAACCCATCTTATGGATGAATACCGGATTCCGTGGTTCAACCCGGGCTTCTTTAACAAATGGGAGATCTATAAATGTCTGCAGCAAGACGAGAGGACAGCGGAATTGCTTCCATTTTCGGCATTGGAGCCCGATGCCGGTAAAATCGAAGACATGATCGGTCAATACGGCTTCATTTATGTAAAGCCCGCCGGCGGCAGTTTGGGCAAAGGCATACTCCAGCTTTCAAAACGGGAAGAAAACGGAATTCTCGCCAGACATGCCGAAGGCGTCACATCTTATTCGTCCGCTGCTGAATGTTTAGATGAATGGCAGAGACTGCACAAACATACTTCTTATCTCGCCCAGCAGGGCATCGAACGGATCGAAGTGGATCATCATCCGGCAGACTTCAGGGTTCATACAAACAAAAACGGAAAAGGCCAATGGACCGTCACAGCCATCGCGGCCAAAATCGCTGGAAAGGACGGAATTACAACCCACATGTCGAGCGGCGGCGCCGTCAAAACGCTTGCAGAGATTTATGATGATCCTCAGGAAAGGCTTCACATTCTGCAAAAGCTGACAAAAGCGGCGCTCCTCCTCAGTCGGGTCCTTGACGAAAAGCTTGACGGTTTCATCGGGGAAATCGGCTTTGACCTTGGATTGGACCGTTCGGGAAAGGTGTGGCTGTTTGAAGCCAACTCCCGGCCCGGCAGGGGGATCTTCTCTCATCCCCGTCTGGCATCTGTCAGCCGCTTAACGAAGAAAAGAAGCTTCGAATTTGCTTCTTATTTAACTGAACAGTCCATCCTTAATCCGGAGGACATGTGGCATGACCTCAAGCCGTGAAGAACCCGCTTCTTCACGGTATTTTTTTGAAAAGTTCCATTTGAAAAGAATCTATGATCTTTTCTGTGAATGAGATACAATGATAACAAATCAACGTGTAGTCAGCTCGCTGGATTTTGCCCACCTGAAATCAATGAAGGAGCGTGGCGTTTATGATTTCTCATTTTCAATGGAAGCCGCTGTTTAAAAAAGAAAGGCTTCCCGGCTGGAAAATATCGTTTTATCATAAAGGGATTCACTATGAAGGAATCTATCATAAATCAGGGGAAATCGAGTGGGGCAGCACCTATCCCCCGCATGATGACGAGCCTTCCCTGAAAAGCGAAATTCATGAATTAATGCTCTTTCATATTTACGAATAAAGAAAAGGACGTTGTCGTATGCTGGAGAAACTAAAGACGCTTTACGGTGAACGAATGGTTGTATCTGAGGCTGTTTCAAAACACGATGCAATATGGTTTCAAACCGACGAAGGCGAAACCTTCGGCGTTTTGAAAAGCGCGGTCACCGACCGGGAAAAAGAGCTGCTCCATTGCCTGTTCCGGCCTTTTTCAGAACCGCATCCCGCACAGCAGCTGACAAAGCGGGAAACAGAATGGCATGAATATTTCTTTCGCGATGTCCCTCTTCAAAACCCGGGGAACATTCAGCTGGTGCAAGGCCATTTTTTTAAAATGGAGCATGTCCCTGAAGAAAGACAGGCGATCAAAGAAGCGGTCAGCGGTTTTTTTAAAGACCCGCTTGTTGTGTGGTACGACCGGCATGAAGCCGTTATCGTCCACGAAAATCCTTCACCGTTTCTCGCAAAAAAAGAGCTGTCCGAGCTTGCGCATGCACTGACAAGCGATTTCATGGCAAACCCCGTGTTTTTCAGCGGCCAGCTTCATCCAGTCAACGGATCGCTTCAAGGCAAAATCCGCTTTGAAAAACAAATATTTCATTATATGCTGGAAGCGGGTGACATCGGAAACGTCGCCACGTTTTGCCAGTGCCTCCCGTCTTTTTTGACGGCAAAACCGGAGCGGGTTCATGCTTCTTCGTTTTCGGACGCCGTAAGAGAGGCGCTGTCAGATCCCGAGACATCCCTGACCATCAAAATGTATATGAGATGCAACCTGAATGCCTCTCTTACAGCGAAACGTTTGTTTATCCATCGAAACAGCCTGCAGTACAGAATTGATAAATTCATCGAACGGACGGCGATCGACATCAGACAGTTTGAAGAAGCAGCCGCTGTTTATTTGATGATGCATCTCTTTTAGCGGTCTTAGCAACTTGCACGAAAAGAAATTGTGCACCATGTCCATTTACACCGCCCTGCCGTTTTTTATAAACTAAAATCAGGTAAAGCGCTTACATAAAAGAGGGGGAGAAAAAATGGCGGAACTCGTGCTCGATCAGATATACAAAGTGTATGACAACAAAGTCACGGCTGTGGATAATTTTAATCTTCATATCGATGATAAGGAATTTATCGTCTTTGTCGGACCGTCAGGCTGCGGCAAGTCGACAACGCTCAGAATGATCGCAGGCCTTGAGGAAATTACGGATGGCGAATTCACAATCGACGGCAAACGGATGAATGATGTCGCTCCAAAGGACCGCGACATTGCGATGGTATTCCAAAACTATGCCCTTTATCCGCACATGAATGTCTATGACAATATGGCTTTCGGCTTAAAGCTGAGGAAGTTTCCGAAGGATGAAATTAAACGGCGCGTCCATGAAGCGGCCAAAATTCTGGGCCTTGAACAATATTTGGACAGAAAGCCAAAAGCGCTTTCCGGCGGACAGCGCCAGCGCGTCGCCTTAGGCCGGGCAATCGTTCGGGACGCAAAGGTGTTTCTGATGGATGAGCCGTTATCAAACCTTGACGCCAAATTGCGCGTACAAATGCGCGCCGAAATCACAAAGCTTCATCAGCGCCTGCAGACGACGACCATCTATGTCACCCACGACCAGACTGAAGCGATGACGATGGCTACGCGGCTCGTCGTCATGAAAGACGGAATCATCCAGCAGGTCGGCGCGCCGAAGGAAGTCTATGAAAATCCGGAAAACGTTTTTGTCGGCGGCTTTATCGGGTCTCCTGCAATGAACTTTTTTACCGGCACTCTGAAAGAAGACATGTTTACATTTGACGGCATTTCGATTCGCGTGCCGGAAGGAAAAATGAAAGTTCTGCGCAGCCAGGGCTATGCCGGCAAGGAAATCATCATGGGAATCAGGCCTGAGGATATCCATGACGAGCCTGTTTTCATTGATGCGTCAAAAGACTCAAAAATCGATGCGAAAATTGAGGTAGCCGAGCTGATGGGCGCGGAAACGATGCTTTATTCGCAAGCTGGCACTCAGCCGTTTATCGCCAGAGTCGATTCAAGGACCGACGTCCAGGCCGGCGATACACTTCCTCTTGCGCTTGACATGAATAAAGCCCACTTCTTTGATAAAGAAACGGAGCTTCGCATCCGCTCTGAAGAATAACCCGGATTCAAACACTCTCCATGACCGAAGCATGCTACGACTATGCTTCGGTCGTTTCAATTTCGACGGTTTCTTCATAAGTACAATCCTGGCAAGTATATAAATGAACGCATACAGTTTGCGTTTGTTTAAATGAATCGAACTCCATATACGGACTGTACGGACCGAAAAAATCGGTGGCTCTCCCCGCGTCCGCCATTTCCCCGCCGCACTTCGGACAATGCCTTGTCTGGACGAGAATGCCATTGCATACTGGGCACATCATCTTCTTCATCCTCCTGGCTTTTTCCCTTAGCTTGCCCCAATCCTAACCTTTTTGTCTTTCAACATTTACCAGATTGAAACGCGCATTTATTTTATCGAATCCACCATAATACGTAGTACAAACCAACATTGGGCTTTAGCCGAGAAGGCAGCGGTTTTCTTTTGGTGAAAGCCGGCAGCTGGTGCAACTCCAGTCAGCCCAACCATACCATTTTTATAAAGGAGTTTGATACAAATGGCTAATCAAAATTCTTCAAATCAACTGCTTGTCCCAGGAGCAGCTCAAGCGATCGATCAAATGAAATTCGAAATCGCTTCTGAGTTCGGCGTAAACCTTGGCGCTGACACGACTTCCCGTGCAAACGGTTCTGTCGGCGGAGAAATTACAAAACGTTTAGTTTCCCAAGCTCAAGCATCTATGGGCGGTCAACAATTTTAAACAACTTCATATTCATGGATAACAGAAGGTGCATATCCTGCACCTTCTTTAGCGTGTCATTCATTCTCGCGAATAAAATGATGAGCGGCGGCCCGCGCATGAAAGCCCGCACCCGCTTCTCCTTTTTTCATATGCTGATATAAAGGAGGAGTCGGCATGCAGCTGATGTTGAGCATCAATTGGGAATTGATTCAATTTGTCGGGATTTCTCTATTGAATGAGTATGTCTCAAATGTACGCCCTTATCATGGACCCTTTTGTTTTCGCGGGGCTTTTTCTTCCGGACGATCTGACGTATGATAGATCCGATGGGAGTGATCATGTTGAAAATTGCACTTTTTGGAGGTACAGGCCGTGTCGGACAGGCCTTTCTCAATTTTGTTGAAGAGGATGGGCGTCATTCCGTTTACGCACTTGTCCGGAGAACGGAAGGCGCCCGCATTCCGGATAAATGCTGCCAAGCACTTACAGGGAACGCCAGGAACCAGCATGACGTCGAGTCTTTAATAAAAAATTGCGATATCGTTGTCAGCTGTTTAAACACAGATGGAGACGATACATTGACCGTCTCCATCGAACATATGATAAATGCCATGAACGCACACCGGATTAAACGGCTGATTACCATCGGAACCGCCGGCATTTTAAACGCCAGGCAGAACCCGTCCCTTTACCGCTTTGAAACAAATGAGTCAAAACGGCGCTCGGCGCGCGCAGCGCAAGAACATGCCCGTGTGTACGAACGGCTCCGCGAGTCTGAATTAGATTGGACGATCGTCTGCCCGACATATCTCCCCGACGGGCCGGCATTGAAGACATACCGTTTTGAACAGGATGTTCTGCCGGCCGGCGGAAAAGAAATATCGACCGGCGACACCGCCCATTTTCTTTTCAAACAGCTTGAGTCTGACCAGTTTGTTAAGGCAAGGGTGGGGCTCGCTTATTAAAGCCGGGTGAAGATCCGGCTTACCCTGTCAGGGTTCCTTTTCCCTTTTGCAGTTCATACATTTGATAGTATTGGCCTTTTTGCTTCATCAGCTCTTTATGATTTCCCCTCTCGATAATCCGGCCTTTTTCAAGAACGAGAATCTGGTCGGCGTTTTTGATCGTTGACAGCCTGTGGGCGATGATAAAGGTCGTGCGCCCTTGTTTAACGACATCAAGCGCTTTTTGAATGACCGCTTCTGTTTCAGTATCGATATGGGCCGTCGCCTCGTCTAAAATAAGAATAGCAGGATCATATGCCAGCGCACGCGCAAACGAGATCAGCTGTCTTTCCCCTGAAGAAAGGGTGCTTCCTTTTTCGATGACCGGCTCGTCAAGACCTTTCGGCAGGCGGGTGAGCATTTCAAGAGCCCCGACCTGTTTCAAGGCGGCTTCTATTTGCTCTCTGGTCAAATCAGCATTGTCAAGGCTGACATTTGAAGCAATCGTGCCGGAAAATAAGTAAGGATCCTGGAGAACGATGCCCATCTGCTTTCTGATTTCCTGCCTTGACATATCGTATATGCTTCTGCCGTCGATTTTGACATCGCCCTTTTCAATATCGTAAAAGCGGAAAAGCACATTCAAAATGGAGCTTTTCCCTGAGCCTGTATGGCCGACCAATGCAACGGTCTCCCCTTGCTTCGCTTCAAATGAGATGTTTTTCAGCACATCTTCGCCGTCATGATAGCGAAAAGATACATCTTCAAATACGACTCGCCCCCGCGCTCTTTCGCCGCCCGGCTCTTTGACGTCGACGCCCGGCTCATCCAGCAGGCGGAAAACCCGCTCCGATGATACGCGCGCCAATTCAAGCTTGGCAAACTGGTTGACAATGCCCGTAATCGGTTGAAATAAACGATTCAAGTAATCAACGAATGCATAAAGGACGCCGATTGAAATCATTCCTTCCGCGTTCAGGGCAGCTCCCCCGAAATACCAGATTAAAGCGGTGAACATCACATTTCTGAGAATGTTGACCAAGTTGTGGGACATGAGCGAATTCAATTTCAGCATTTTATTTTGGTAATGAAAGTGGCTCTCGTTCAGCTGTTCAAATTCTTCTTTTGTGTCCTGTCCGCGCCGGAATGCCTGAATAATCGGCATGCCTTGAATCGATTCATTCATTTTGGCGTTGATCTCGCTGTTGATTGACCTGAGTTTATGATTGTAGCCAGAAGCGAATTTTCGATAAACGGCCGCCCAAATGACAATCAGAGGCAAAATCAAGAGACAGACGCCGGCCAGCCTGACATCAAGGAAAAACAGCGCGGCGAATATTCCGGCCATATAAATGATATTTGTGACAAACGTCGAAAGAACGGTCACATACAGGTCGCGGATCGCTTCGGTATCATTCGTCACCCTTGCAACGATTTTTCCTGCCGGCAAATTATCAAAATAGCGGATAGGAAGCCTTTGAATGTTGGCGAATACATCCTGTCTCATCTTTTGAATGATGCGGTTTGCGCTCATCTGCAAGAGGTAGAATTGGCCGTAATGGAAAAAGATCGAGAAGACGAGTAGGCCGAAATAAATAGAAACGAGTGAAATCAGCCCTCCTATTTCAGGCTCGTAAAAAGCATACACTTCTGACAAAGACAGGCGATCGGCCTTGTAGGTTGCCGTCCGCTCTCCGTTCGTCATTCTCAGCTCTTCTCCGGAAACCGTCCGCTCTCCGTCAAAGGAAACCGGTTCCCCCACAAAGTAGTAGTTCATACCGACTTGAAAGATGTGAACTTCCTGCAGCTTTTCAGCTGAAGGATCTGTCCTGTCTTCCCTGATATATTCCTTTCCTTTATAGGAAACGGTATATTTCGTGTTCTCTGTCGTTTCATACCACGTTTTTTCAATTCCGAGAATATGATCGTCGATCATCTTTTTGGCGATCATCGGTCCCGTCAGCTCGGCTGTGACGGCAATCGTCAGCATGACGAGCGCCCAGATGAGAATTTTTTTGTAAAGAAGCGCATATTGGAAAAGCCTTTTTCCTGTTGTCATGCTACAGTCCCTCCTTCTTCTCCCGAAGGAAGCTGCTGTGCTTCGTATTGTTCAAAATACCAGCCTTTCCGGCCGATCAGTTCCTGATGCGTCCCTCTTTCAACGATCCTTCCATTTTCCATGACGAGAATGAAATCGGCGTGTTCGACGGCCGACATCCGATGTGATGTAATAAAGGTCGTTTTGCCTTTCCGCCTGCTGCGGATGTTTTCAATAATCGCCGCTTCCGTTTTCGCATCGACAGCGGACAGCGAATCATCCAAGATCAAAATATGGGGTTCCGCAATCATCGCTCTCGCAATTGAAATCCGCTGTTTCTGCCCCCCTGATAAAGCAACGCCCTTCTCTCCGACCATTGTCTCCAAGCCGTCTGAAAGCATCTCAATATCCTTTTTCAGATGTGCCGCAGAGATGACATCGTACAAATCGCGTTCCTCGGCGAGGCGTCCGCCAAACAAAATATTGTCTTTCACCGATTTTGAAAACAACACGTGATCCTGAGGCACATATCCGATCCAGCTGCGAAGCTGATCAAGCGGCAGGCGCTCAATCGGCACGCCCGAAATGGTGATCGTTCCTTTTCCTTTCGGATACTGCCTCAGCAGCTGCTTGACTAACGTCGTTTTGCCGCTTCCCGTCTTTCCGACGATTCCGACCGTTTGTCCTTCTAATACGGTAAATGAAATATCGGCCAGGTTTTCTGACGCGGAGCTCGGGTACGTAAAAGTGACCCCGTCAAATACAATATCGCCCGGCTCCGCTGTTTCCTGTTCAGCGGGTTCTCTCACATCAGGCTCATATGCCAATGTTTCATTTACCCTGTCAAGCGAAGCATTTCCCCTCTGCATGACATTGATCAGCTCTCCGATCGCAAACATCGGCCAAATCAGCATGCCGAGGTATACGTTGAAAGAGACGAGCTCTCCCAATGTCAGCTGGCTGCGGAAAACAAGATAGGCGCCGTAGCCAAGACCGATTAAATAGCTGATCCCGACCAAAAGCTTCACCGTCGGTTCGAACAGCGAATCGATCAAAGCGACTTTCATGTTTTTCTTGTACACATCAGCCGTCATGCTGTTGAACCGGCTGACATCGTTTTTCTCCTGCACATAGGCCCGGATCACCCTTACCCCTGACACGGACTCGAGCACTCGATCATTTAAATCGCCAAACGCATCCTGCGCTTCCGTGAAACGCTCATGAATTTTTTTCCCGTAGATGCTGATGGCAGCCGCCATCAGCGGAAGCGGAATGATCGAAGCAAGCGTCAGCTTCCAGCTGATCAAAAAACCCATTGTCAACAGAATCGTCAGCATATACAGCGTCGAATCGACCAGGGTCAAAATGCCGAAGCCCGCCGTCATGGAAATCGCTTTTAAATCATTTGTCGCCCTCGCCATCAAATCCCCTGTGCGGTTTTTCTCGTAAAATGACGGGGTCATTTTCAGCAAATGGCCCATCAGCTTGGATCTGAGAATTTTTTCGACCAGGTTCGCTCCCCCAAACAGCTGATACATCCAATAATAAGACAAGATATAAACAACTGCGCCAAGCGCGAGAAATAAAGCGATATAGCCGAGCATGCCGGCCTTTGAAAAAGTGCCCGCCTGCATGTCGTCAATCGCGTTGCCAAGCAGCTTCGGCGGAAACATTTCAAATACGTTTACAATAATCAACAGGACGATCGCTATCGTATAGCGCCGCCAAGAGGCTTTAAAAAACCAGCCCAGCTTCCATAAAACAGAAAACATTGATATCCTCTCCTTTTTTAGCCGCCTTCAAGTTTTTCCTTACAATCTTTGATTTCGTTTTTTCTGATACTCGGCATAAAAAATTCCTCCTTATGTGCGGTTGATTTATTAGAAAAACATGCTGCTCCGCATCGGGAACAGGATGTTTTTTCTCAGAAAAAAAAGGCACACTGTGTACCAGCATGCCTTTTTTATATAAAAAGGCGCATGTACGCTTGTTCACGCGACATGCGCCTTCCTTCTGAAAATGGTTAGAGTGAAACGGATCCCTGAGCGTAAGGAAGGTATAAAAATGTCACGTTAAGGTGCTTTTGTTGTTGAACTGATGCTTTGATATTTCTAAACATGACGATACCCTCCAATCTTATTAATATTTTCCATCTTATAGTACGGCCCTTTAATTGTCAATTTGTTTTTTTGGCGAATGGCGGGCTTTTGATTCATATTCTCATATTTCGTTAGATTTGTTGGGAAATCGGGTAATATAAAAGTAAATCCATTCTGAAAGGAATGATCAATTTGTTTAAAGCTGACCGGATCATTGTCGCGTTTGACGGAAAAGAGGAAAGCAAAAAAGCGCTGAAAAAAGCGATCGACCTTTCGAAAAGGCTCGGCTCACAATTGACCGTCGCCCATGTCCATGAACCGAGGCAAGTGCGAACAGAGGCTGCGGACGAAAGACCCGCTGCCGGCGCGCCGTACCTTTACAGCGGCTTCCCGGCCGCACCCCGGGTCCCCCACGATTCAGACTTGGCCGGTGAACCCATGATCTATGAGGACAGCGCGGAAGAAGCGATTGCGGCAGCGAAAATCATGTTAAGCGAAAACCAGTACGACGCGGAAATAGAGGTGTTGGAAGGAGACCCGGCCAACGCAGTTCTGCAACATGCTGAAAACATCGGCGCTGATCTCGTCATCACGGGTACGCGCGACCAGAACCGCCTGAAAAAACTCCTGTTTGGCAGCGTCAGCGACAAGATATCGACAAAATCGGAGATCCCGGTGCTGATTGTAAAATAACGATTTTAAAAGAGGCCGGTCAAATGTCCGGCCTCTCATCATGTTATGATCTTCTTGATTTTCTTAACCTGTTAATAATGGAGATCATTCCCCACACAATGAATAGAAAGACGCCTAATACTATGAAAGCATTTATTATTGAAAAATTGATCAATGCAATCTCTCCTTCTCTATGAAAACTTGTTGAAAGAAACCTGTTTTTGTAGTAATACATAAGCGTTAGCATCAGTATAAAACTGCAAGGGCACTGTTCCCGCGAATGATACTCCGCTGCTATATAAATACAACGCCAATTGATTTTTTCCTCTAATCCGTAAGCCCAATGGTTACCTTTACCCTCTATGTTTTCTTCACTTTAGATGCACCCATAAATTGTCATTCACTTTAGACTTTCACTCCACATGACTTACAATTGTTTTTTTCTCCACCTTGCCTCGGTATTGTCCTCCTCTCTTCAGCCCCCCACCGGTCTCAAAAAACTGCCGCAAGTATGGCTGCAAAGTAAAAGCCCCTCTTCAGTTGAAATCCAATAACAGGAAAAATAGGCGTTCAATTTAGTAACAACCACCTAACAGACCTCATAATTTGATCTTGTGAGTACCCGGGGTATTTGACTTAATCTGACTTTGCTTATGTTTCATTCTTCTTTTATTGTTTTGGTCAAAAAATTTTATCGATGAGGGGGATATTAAAATGCAACCATTCCATGATGAACTGCAGTCGTTGGAGATGGATCAATTCCAGGCAGAAGATATGACGCATTGGGATGCGGACCGTCATCACGCCAATGTTAAACACTGCGCAAGCTGCTGGAGCTGCGGAAGCTGTGCCAGCTGTTGGAGCTGCATGGGTCACAGCTGTTGGAGCTGCGCGGGTCACAGCTGTTGGAGCTGCGCGGGTCACAGCTGCTGGAGCTGTGCGGGCCACAGCTGCTGGAGCTGTATGGGCCACAGCTGTTGGAGCTGCATGGGCCACAGTTGTTGGAGCTGCGCGGGCCATTGCTGTTGGAGCTGTTGGCGCGGAGGCATGTAGTTTTTTTATAAAAAAGAAGACTTCCCCTGCCTCTTTTGCCGCAGGGGTCTTCTATTGCATAAAGGACAAACAAAATTACATATAATGGTATGTCTTGTTTTTAAAACATTGAAGGAGGAAGAGCATGACACACCTGACTGCTTCCGCTCGCCTGAAAGTAAACCAGGATACATGGTTTCTTCCTGATCCGAACGGCGGCGCATACTTTAGAAATAATTCCGGGTCGTTTCGCATAAAAGGATCTTCGATTGCTCAATGGATCGAAAAACTTCTGCCGATGTTCAACGGGGAACATTCGCTTGAAGACTTGACAAAAGGGCTACAGGCTCCGTACCGAAAGAGAGTATATGAAATCGGAGAAATGCTTTATAAAAACGGGTTCGTTCGCGACGTAAGCCGGGATCACCCGCACAAACTGGAAAGCTCAGTGCTTCAAACGTTTGAAGCCCAAATCGAATTTATTGAGAGCTTTGCCGATTCCGGCGCTTACCGCTTTCAGCTGTCGCGTCAAACCAAAATATTGGCTATAGGGGCCGGCTCCTTTCTCACAAAATTGGTCCGGTCGCTGATCGATTCCGGTTTTTCAAGAATCCGTGCGATCGTGACGGATGCATCCGGGCACGCTTTAGACGAACTGGCAGAAATATCAGGGCAAACCGAAAGCGGACTGGAGATTGGCTGCGCCGAAACGCAACACTGGCGGGAAGCGGTGCGATCTGCCGATTGGGTTCTGTATGTCTCTGACCGCGGCTTCACAGATGAGCTCCGCGATCTTCAAACGTTTTGCCTCGAAGAGAACAAAGGCTTCATACCCGGGATCTGCCTGAAACAAGTCGGACTGGCAGGCCCTGTCTTTCATCAACAAGGAGACGGCTGCCTGAAGGATGCCTGGAGGCGCCTCCATCGGTCTGCGCTCCATGAAGAACGGGCTCTTCGAACTTTTCCTTCGGCAGGGAAAGACATGCTGGCAAACGTTATTGTGTTCGAATTGATGAAAGCAACTGCTGAGATTGCACCATTATCTAAGAAGAATCAAGTGTATCTGATTGATTTGGCAACGCTCGAAGGCGGCTGGCATATGTTTCTTCCGCATCCGGACTTCGCTTGCGGCAAGGATTCGCCTGAACTCATCTGCGACCTTGAAGCGAAACTTTCGGAGCGCCCCGGAAGAGAAGCAGAAAGCAGGTTATTTCAATGTTTCAGTGAACTGACCTCACCTGTAACGGGCATTTTTCATCTGTGGGAAGAGAAACATTTGCGGCAGCTTCCTTTAGCACAATGCTTTGTTCAGACAGCAGACCCGCTCTCTTCCGGACCTGCGGAGCTTTTGCCCAAGACGGTGTCGGTCGGTTTGACCCATCAAGAGGCGCGGCGGGAAGCCGGGCTGACGGGTATTGAAATGTATGCATCAAGGTTGAACCGTTCTTATCCGAGTAACGGGGAGTTGTTCGCGATCGCCGCCGGGGAAACGCTGGCTGAAGGCGTATTAAGGGGATTGGAGAAATGCTTGGAACACCGGTTGCGAGAACGGATCAAAAGCGGAAAAGAAACGATTTCCCTCGTTCAGCTAGGCGGAATGGAAGACCGGCATACCGCATTTTATTTAAAAGCGCTGACAGTCTTGTACGGCAAACCGGAAATCGGTTTAGGAAAAAACATACAAGGCTTCCCTGTCGCATGGGCGGGAATTCGCGGCCGCTGGTACGGAAGTTCTGGACTCAACATCACATTCGCTCTCAGAAAAGCGCTCGAACGGGCGCTGACAGACAAAGACCCTGTGAAAGGCGCGGATGTTTTGCTGGAGTCTAGTGACCTGAAGCTTGCTACCCCCGTTTCCGCTGATTTGCAGCAAACACTGCTTTCCGCCTTGAAAAACAACTGCGGCTTGCAGCTTTATGTCTATGAGCTGCCTGCTGAACCATTTTTCAAAGAAAAACTGGCAGGCATTTACTGCGTGCAGTTGCGAAAGGAGGAATCTTGATGAACCGCTGCATTTTGGTCATTGGCGAAGGATTGATGGCAGAAGACGCATCACAACAATTATCTGCTGAATATAACATTATCCGAAGGTCTGATTTTGAGAACAGCATACCGGAGGAGACTGCGTTCGCTCTTGTGCTGCACGATGCTTGGCGGCCTTTATTATACCGCGAGGCGGAAAAGGTGCTAAGGGCGGCAGGAATTCCGTGGCTTCGCGGGTTTGCATCTTTTGGCGAAGGGGTCATCGGACCGCTCGTTAATCCGTCAGCGTCAGGATGTTCCCAATGCGCCGATATGAGGCGGTATATCTCCGGCCCCGACAGCAGAGAGACCCTTGAACTGGAACAAAAAAGCAATGGCATAAGCCGCGATCCGTGGGTTTCAAAGACCGGCTGCCGCCAAATGGTCAGCCTGATCTGCACAGAAGTCGACAACATCATGAACGGCGGGTGCGGCCGGTTGAAAAAAAACCTTTACATCGTCAATTTGAAAACGTTAGAAAGTTCGCTCCACGCTTTCATCCCGGAACCGACATGCCCTATATGCGGGAGTCTGCCTGAAGACGGAGCGGAATCCGCACGGATATCGCTTCGGCCCAGTCTGAAAACGAACCCGGACAGCTTTCGCGTGCGAAACACGGACGATTTAAAACAAACGCTCGCCAAAGACTATCTGGATCATAGAACGGGGATATTCAACACCAAAATTTATGACGCGATTCTGCCGTTCGCCGATATGATCGTCAATATGCCTTTATGGACGGGAAATGAAGGTGTCGGAGGGCGGAGCCATTCGTATGAAGACAGCGAATTGACCGCCATTTTAGAGGGTTTGGAACGTTATTCCGGAATTGAACCGCGCGGCAAACGGACGATCGTACATGACACCTACGAAAATGTAAAGGATCGTGCGCTCAACCCGGCAAAAGTCGGGCTCCATCAAGCGGAACAATACATGCATCCCGATTTTCCTTTTCAGCCATTTCACCCGGCCCGTCCTCTTCACTGGGTATGGGGCTATTCATTTTTGCAGAAACGGCCGATTCTCATTCCTGAATCGCTCGCCTATTACAGCCTGGGGCGCGAAGACAGCTTCGTCTATGAAACATCGAACGGCTGTGCACTTGGAGGGAGTTTGGAGGAAGCGATTTTCCATGCCATACTAGAAGCCGCTGAGCGCGATTCATTTTTGCTTGCCTGGTACGCCAGGCTCCCACTTCGGCAGCTGGATCTCGGCTCTTCAGAAGATCCGGAATTACGCCTCATGACAGAGAGGGTGCGAAGTGTGGCGGGATATGATCTGCATGTCTTTAATTCAACGATGGAATACGGCATTCCAAGCGTTTGGGCGATCGCCAAAAACAGAAAACGGGAAGGATTGAATCTGATTTGTTCCGCAGGGGCCCACCCCGATCCCGTAAAAGCGGTGAAAAGCGCCCTTCATGAGCTGGCAGGCATGATGTTGAAGCACGACCGCAAATTTGAATCTGAAAGGAGCAAATATCACCAGATGCTCCGCAATCCTGCTTTAGTGCAGGAAATGGAGGATCACAGCTTCATGTACGGACTGCCTGAAGCTGAAGAGCGACTCCGGTTTTTGCTGAATCAAAGCCGGCCTCTGCAAACATTCGACGATGCCTTTAAAAAAAGAAAGAAACACCTTGATTTAACCGAAGATCTCTGCGACCTGCTTGAAGCTTTCCGGAGTCTCAATCTTGAAGTGATTGTCGTTGACCAGACTTCCCCTGTTATCAAACGGAACGGACTTTACTGTGTGAAAGTGCTTATCCCGGGCCTGATTCCGATGACATTCGGACAGCGCTTCATCCGCCTGGAAGGACTTGAGAGAATTTTCACGGTGCCGAAGGAGCTCGGCTTTGCAGAAGAGCCGTTAACACCAGAACAGCTGAACCTGCACCCGCACCCGTTCCCTTAAAATTTAAGAGAATGACTTTTTTTCCCGATTGTTCTGCTTTATGATCATAAAGCAGAACTTTTTAGGCGGTGGATAATATGAAACAGGAATACAAGCGGCCGCTTCTTTTCATTGCTTCCCTTTTCACGGCCTTTTGCACCGTTTATTTCGGCGGCAGACTGATCGGTTTCTATATGACGGAATACCCGAAATGGAACGGACAAAGCGCCGATGGAAATTGGGAGGCCGTGATCAAAAAGATAGAAGGCCGCACGCTATTTGGCGGAGACCTCTATTGGACAGGCGACCGCGCGGAGCTGGACGATATATATTTGGAAAAGTTGGTCGTAAAGTTTGGTGATGAAATCGTTTTGAACTCCCAAGTCGAGACGCCGATGAAAGATTACGCGGGAGGCGAATTCCCCGGCGGAGGGTCAAAAGAACAATCCGTTTCTTTTTTGGAAGAGCTTGAAGAAGCCGAATTCGCCGGCCGCAAGATCACGGTTCAACTGGATTGGAGAGAGGGCAAACAAGCGTCCCATACAGCATTTACCCTTGATAAAAGCTCATGGTAAAAGGCGGAATATCGATTATATTCCGCCCACCTCAATTTTGCTTCGCATCGTAAGCTCTTCCTGCGGTCCCAAATCCCGAAATCCGGTCACATCCTTCGGAAGGTTGAGGTTCGGTGCATTCGTCATCCAAGTATATGGCTCTATACAAAGCAGGTCATCCTGATCAGATGTACCGTTAAACACAACCCAGTGCTTAAAATGACCGTCGCATTGGTAGCGGACGCGAATGCCGGCGAGGCTGTCCGCAATGACGGCCGCGCTGTTTCCTTCCTGGTCTTGTTCAGCTGCCAATATATCGTCAAGCCTTTCTCCCGCTGCCATTTTTCCCGCTTTGAACTCCTCTGTCACCCGATACTCGCCTGTCGGCAGCATGCGGTCTGTCAGCGTCCATCGCTTTGAGGCAGGAAGAGTAAACAGACACCTTTCTTTATCTCCTGCTTCGTTTAAAGGATAGCGGAAAGATGTGTGGTACCCCAATCCGATCGGCATCGGGTCTTGACCACGATTGACAGCCGATGCATCGATTTTCAGATGCTGTCCTTCTAACGTGTAAGTGATGGTGATGGAAAACGAGTGCGGAAAGATCGCTTTAATATCGGGATGATCATCAGAGTCCAGCTTCGTCTGCACGATGATCATCTCTTCTGTTGCCTCCACTTTTTCGACCGTCCATTTTTTATCGTAAAGAAATCCGTGCAGGTGGTTTTCGAGCGGCTTTTCATTGATCGGCAGCTCGTACGTTCTTCCCGCATATGTAAATCTTCCGTGATCGATCCGGTTGGGAGGAAAAAGAACAGGAATTCCGAATAAAAACGGATTCGCGTTATATTCTTCCTTTGTTTCAGGCGTTTTCAACAATTTCAAACCGCTCGGCTTCCACTTCAGTGAAATTAAATTGCTTCCCCACCCGGGCACAAGTACAGCCTCTAAATCATCATTTTCCAACCAGATCGCTTCCTCATCTAAAAACCGGCTTTTCTGAACAGTGTAAGACATTCGCATTTCCCCCTATTTTGGCTAAAGGATCAGTGAAACGTGTATCAGTACATGCCTATCTCCAATCTATTATATCTTAAAAAAGTCAGCGCTTTCAAAAGAGAATGGGCGAACCTTTGAAAAATGTTTGAAATATTTTAATTTAAGTATATAATCTATTTTTCTGTTATAATACGTTTATGCACAAAAGCATCAAAGTATTAAAGAGAGATATTTCTTCTAATGAGGTGTGTGACTTGTCAAACGAAAAACGTCTATCGTTTTCCATATCGGCTCTATTGTTTTTAGCCATATTGTTCATTATTTTCACCTGCTTATTCATATTTAAAGCAGAAGCGCACATACCGCTGTTGATTTGCGTTGGTTTTTTAGCTGCGGTCGGCGCGGTGAAAGGCCATTCCTGGAAAGACCTTGAAAGCGGCATTGTCTCAGGCATCCGGAATGGCGTTCAGCCGATTATCGTCCTTTGTTTAATCGGCATCTTAATCGGAGTCTGGGAGTACAGCGGCGCGATTCCGACGGTAACGGTTTACGCGTTGAATCTGATTGAACCGCAGCACCTGCTGCTCACCGCACTTTTCAGCTGTCTTGTGATCAGTTCATTGGTCGGCTCCAGCTTTACGACGGTCAGCACGATCGGCGTCGCCCTCATCGGCGTGGCCGCAGCGGCCGGCGTTCCACTGACATGGGCGGCGGGAGCTGTGATTTGCGGCGCCTGTTTCGGTGACAAAATGTCTCCGATGTCTGACACGACCAATTTTGCCGCAGGAGTCGGAGAGCTTCCCATTTTCAAGCATATTAGACATATGGCGGGAACGACGATCCCCGCTCTTTTGATCACGATTTTGCTTTTCTTTTTCATGGGCCGTTCTTTAACGGCGGCACCGGCTTCTACCGAAAACATTCAAGCGATCATAAACGGAATAGAAGGCACAGTCAACATCAGCGTCTGGGCGCTTCTGTCGCCTCTTCTTGTGATTGTACTTGCTGTCAGACGAACGCCCGTCATTCCGTCGCTTGCAGCGGGAATCGTTTCCGCCGGAATACTTGCCGCGTTGATACAGCCTGACGCCAGCATTTCATCGTTTTTGTCAGCGATGCAGAATGGTCCGGTTTTCTCAGCCGACACTGAAGCCGTTGAGAAGATTTTAAACCGCGGCGGCCTTCAATCGATAATGGGCTCTGTTTCCCTGATTATCATCGCATTCGCGCTCGGCGGTCTCATGGAAAAAATCGGCCTGATTACAAGCCTGCTTGAAGGTGTAATCAAGGGCATTCATACGAAAGGCCGGCTTGTGTTCTCAACCGTTTCATCAAGCATCGGCATGAACCTGGCGACAGGCGAACAGTATTTATCGATATTGATTCCCGGACAGTCCTTTAAAAAGCTGTATGACAAGCTCGGAATCGAACGGAAGCATTTGTCGAGGTCGCTTGAAGACGGAGGGACATTAATCAATCCGATGATCCCTTGGGGAGTCAGCGGCGCGTTCATGTCCAGCGCGCTCGGCGTTCCCGTCATTGAATATTTGCCGTTTGTGTTTTTCCTATATTTATCGCCGCTCTTTTCAATTTTGTTCGGTTTCCGCAAGTAAAAAAACGCCGTTTCCTCATGGAAGCGGCGTTTTAGATTGTTGACAAAATCTTAAAACGGTTTTCAGTTTTAGGATTTTGTCATCCTTTCAGCGTGATTGAAAACCCTTGCAGTCTAGGAAGGCCGAGCATCGGAGCGCAGCGAATGTTGGAATTCGTGAGCACCGACGCGCAGGCCTGACAACGAATGCGAGGGTTTGTCGACACGCTGAAACGCCGTTTCCTCATGGAAGCGGCGTTTTTCTTTTATTAAACCGGTTTGGCTGTCTCTGACAAAATGCTGTTTTGCAATGCGGTCTGCACATTTTTGGTGAGCGGTCCCGGCGCTCCGGAGCCGATCGTTTGCCCGTCAATCGATGTGACTGGAATGACTTCGGCTGTCGTTGACGTGATGAACACCTCATCTGCATTCAGCAATTCATCCTTTGTCACCGCTTTTTCTTCATAGTTCAAGCCGTGTTGCTCACACAGCTGAAGCACTTTCATCCGCGTGATGCCGTTTAAGATGAGCGTTGTCACGGGATGGGTGTAGATAACGTTTTGCTTGACGACGTAAACATTTGAGGACGTCCCTTCCGTCACCAACCCGTCGCGAATTAAGATCGCTTCGAATGAAGAAGCTTCATGCGCTTTTTGCTTGATCATTACATTGTACAACAGATTTAAGCTTTTAATGTCGCATCTCAGCCAGCGCATGTCGTCCGCAGTAATAGCCGAAACGCCGTTTTGCTGTTCTTTTTCAGGCTTTTGAATAGGAAATGTATAAGCCGTCACCTGAGGCGTAAGCCCTGCTCCGTATTGGTGCTTTCTCGGGGCTTTTCCCCTTGTCACTTGAAGATACAGCCCGCCGTCCCGCATTTGATTGATGTCGACGAGCTCTTTCAGCTGGCTTTTCAGCTCGGCTTCTGAAAACGACAAGTCGATTCCGATTTCGGCTGCGCTTTTGTATAAGCGGGCAATGTGTTCATCAAGCGTGAACAGGATTCCATTGTAAATGCGGATGACTTCATAGACGCCGTCTCCAAATTGGTAGCCTCTGTCCTCAATATCAACCGCACACTCGCTCCGTTCCATCAGCCGGCCGTTAAAAAGAACTTTCATTTCTCCATCCCCTTGTTTTTTGTTAACTTCTGAATTTTCTCCATTCCATTCTAACACGACCCTGCCCTTCAAAATAGTGCAACATTTCCAAAAACTTTTCTCCGCCTTCATGATCAAAAAAACAGCATTCCCCATCGTTCAGCATTTTCTCTTAAAATTTGATATATTTTTCCCTTCATCCTGTATTCATCTTCTTTCCAATCCTGTATACTTAAACATTGTGATCCATTATTTTATGAGACTAGCATTCTATAATGGCATTGGAACGAGAAAAATGATACGGAGAGAGTGACATGCGCCAAGTATCAAAAAAAACTGCCCCATCTGTAACTTATCTGTTGACGAAAGCAGCGTGCTTTTTTGTTTTGTGTCTGATTCTCCTGTACGTGTGGGACCTTTCACAGTCCTCTGCCGCCGCTGAGAAAAAAGAGCTTACGGTGTCGGAAAACAGCCAAATGAGGCATGAAGGAGACAGCGTTCCGCTCAAAAAAGCAACGCAAGGCGAACTTCTCGATCACTTGAGCACAAAACAGCAGATCGAAAAGCGCAAGCAGGAAAAAGAGAAGCAAAAAGCTGCTGCGGAAAAAAAGCAAGAAAAATTGAAGAAAAAAACGGTTTATTTGACGTTTGACGATGGGCCTTCAGCCGTAAGCCAAAGGCTGCTGCAAATTTTATCCGAACATGATGCTAAAGCGACGTTCTTCATGCTCGAACCGAACATGAAGCTTCACAAAGAAGCCGTTCTCAATATGAAGCAGCAGGGCCATGCACTTGGACTTCACGGAGTGACCCATGACCAAAAGCAATTTTATAAAGGCGCCAATTCTCCTCAGCTGGAAATGAAGCAGGCTCAAAAAACGCTGAAGTCTATCACCGGGGTTGAAACCCATTTAATCAGAACGCCTTACGGGAGCAAACCTTCGCTGACCGAAGCGCAGAAAAAAGTGCTGAAAAAGAACGGATTTGTTTATTGGGACTGGAATATTGACAGCATGGACTGGAAATACAGGAGCCAAAAATTCGTTCCGGAAGTCATGAACCAGCTGAATACGCTGGAAAAGCGGCAGACAAAACAGCCGATCGTGATCCTGATGCACGATATTCCTTCAACGGTTCAATCGTTGCCGTTATTGCTGACAAATTTAAAAAACATGGGGTATTCATTTGCAACGCTTGATGAATCGATGACACCCGTTCATGAATAACATCCCATGCCTGATCCCCTGCTGAAGGGGATTTTTTTATTTCCTCCCGCAAGTGTGATCATCTGACACACTTGTTGCCAAACAAACAGTTTTATGATTATGATGCAGTTATCTTTATATCATGGGGTGGATAAATGAAAATTGAAGAGCTGCATTCGACTGCCGAATATACCAATCAATTGGCCGAGCTTCTCATCCGGGTCGTCGATGACGGGGCATCGATCGGCTTTCTGCCTCCGCTTGAAAAGCAGCGGGCGGAGGCTTATTGGAAAACAGCCGTCACACCGGATTCGGTGTTATGGATTGCCAAACAAAACGGCCGGATCGCAGGAAGTGTTCAATTGCACTTATGCACAAAACAAAACGGCCGCCACAGAGCGGAAATCTGCAAGTTAATGACAGATCCCGTCTTCAGGCGGCAGGGCGTCGCCAGATCGTTAATGGAAAAAGCGATCGACAGGGCGAAACACGAAGGCAGATCTCTTCTCGTGCTGGATACAAGGGAAAAAGCCCCGTCCAACCTTCTTTACGCTTCGCTCGGCTTTGCCGAAGCCGGCCGCATTCCCGCATACGCGGAATCTGCAGACGGCAGCTTCGATACATCCGTTTTTTATTATAAAAAATTGTGATGAAGCTCAGAAAAAGGCGCTCCGGTCTGGAGCGCCTCAGACCGTTGACAAAATAGGTCGAATTTTTATAATCCGGCCTATTTTTGTCCAATTTATTCTGTTTTTTCGATGAGAGTTCTGGCGATGAGGACCTTTCCAAGTCCAATTCGCCAGCTTTTTGAGAT